>CAYURS010000135.1:0-3519 GCA_964447165.1 uncultured Thiotrichales bacterium | reverse complement strand
GCGAGCGTGATCTCGATGAACGACAATTTCGCAAAATCATTACTGCTGCGGTTAAGGCGCTACAAAGCAGTGGCGCCACTGAAACGGTCTTCTATTTGTCCGAGCTTAACGTCAAAGGCCGTGATAGTTATTGGAAAATTCGCCAAACCATTGAAACAGCACGCGCCGTTAGCTACCGCTTTAACGACTATAAAACTAGTAACAAAAAACCAAAACGCCCTTTACGCAAACTTGTCGTGAGCGTAGCCAGTCGCCGTGATCTGGCCGCAGGTGAAAAAGCTGTTGCTGACGGTATTGCTATCGCCAATGGTGTTGAGCTAGCAAAGAACCTTGGCAATCACCCCGCCAATATTTGCACACCAAGTTATCTCGAACAAACAGCACACACTCTGGCTAAACGTCATCGCAACCTTAGTGTCGAAGTCCTTAACGAAGACAAAATGCAAAAGCTTGGCATGGGTTCCTTATTATCGGTTACCCGTGGCACTCAAGAAGCGGCCAAACTCATTATCTTTAAATACAAAGGCGCAAAAAAAGCACCGCCTCATGTATTAGTAGGTAAGGGCGTCACCTTTGATACCGGCGGCATTTCACTCAAACCACCTGCCGCCATGGACGAAATGAAATACGATATGTGTGGTGCCGCCAGTGTCTTTGGCACCGTTAGCGCCGTCGCTGACATGAAGCTCCCTATTAACCTTATCGGTATTATCCCTGCGGTGGAGAATATGCCCAGCAGTACTGCGACAAAACCTGGTGACATCGTTACCAGCATGTCAGGCCAAACCATCGAAATACTCAACACCGATGCCGAAGGCCGTTTGATTCTTTGTGATGCACTCAGTTATGCCGAACGTTTCGAGCCTGCTTCTGTTATCGATATTGCCACACTGACCGGTGCGTGTTTAATCGCATTAGGAAAACACGTATCCGCTGTGCTTAGTAATAACAGCACACTGACTAACGAGCTAATGCATGCCAGCAAAGTCAGCGACGACAAGATTTGGCAACTACCTATGAGCCCCGAGTACGACGAACAGATTAACAGCCCCTTCGCTGACATGCAGAATATCGGTGGCCGCGAAGCCGGAACGATTACTGCCGCCTGTTTTCTTGGCCGCTTTACCAAAAAAATGCGTTGGGCACATTTAGATATTGCCGGCACGGCTTGGATTAGCGGTACTAATAAAGGTGCAACAGGCCGTCCTGTGCCACTACTCACACAATACCTAATGGATCGCTGCACGCAGGATTAATACGACACACATAACAATAATGAAAATCGATTTTTATATTCTCTCTGGCAATGGGAGCAGCACCCATACACGCTACACTTGTCGCCTGGCAGAAAAAGCCTACAAACTGAAACACCGTATCTATATTCATGTCGATAATGACGTTGAAGCACAGCAGCTCGACGAACTGTTATGGACTTTCAGGCAAAGTAGTTTTGTGCCACATGAATGTGTCAACAATGACGCTCCCCAGCCATCACCACAATCACCCGTGGTTATTGGTTATGGTGATCACGCACCTGATGGATATGATTTATTAATTAATCTTAGCCAAAATATTCCTCAATTTTACCCACAGTTTGAGCGCATCGCTGAAGTCGTTGCCGATGCCGATGCCTTACGCAAAATCAGCCGCGAGCATTTTCGTTTTTACCGTGAACAAGGCATCACACCCAACTCACACCAGATTTCTTTATAGCTCGCTGATACAAATAACAACAGCTTACTAATACAGTAGACCACTCATGGAAAAAACCTACCAACCTGAAAAACTCGAAGCCCATTGGTATCGCACCTGGGAAGACAACGGTTATTTTAAACCTGCTGGCGAAAGCAGCCCTCATAGCCGAAGCTATAGCATTATGATTCCACCGCCCAACGTCACTGGCACCTTGCACATGGGGCATGCCTTTCAAGACACCTTGATGGATATATTAATTCGCTATCATCGCATGCAAGGCTATAACACACTGTGGCAAGCTGGTAGCGACCACGCCGGTATCGCCACACAAATGGTAGTAGAAAGACAGTTAGCACAAGATGGCAAAAGCCGTCATGACCTTGGCCGCGATGCCTTTATTAAAAAAGTCTGGCAGTGGAAAGAAAAATCCGGCGGCGCCATTACGCAGCAATTACGCCGCATGGGTTCCTCACTCGATTGGTCACGTGAACGTTTCACTATGGATGACGGCATGTCCAACGCTGTCAAAGAAGTCTTTGTTCGTTTGTTTGAAGAAGGTCTGATTTATCGTGGTAAACGTCTGGTTAACTGGGATCCAGTTTTGCACACTGCTGTCTCCGACCTAGAAGTTATTGCAACAGAAGAAAACGGTCACCTCTGGCATATCCGTTACCCTATAGCGGGTAGTGATAAAGTATTAGTCGTTGCCACTACACGTCCAGAAACCATGTTGGGCGATGCTGCCGTCGCCGTCCATCCCGATGATGACCGCTATAAAGATATTGTTGGTCAATCTATCCGTCTGCCTATCACTAACCGTCTCATCCCAATTATTACTGACGACTACGTCGACCCTGAGTTTGGTAGTGGCTGCGTTAAAATCACACCCGCGCACGATTTTAACGACTACGAAGTCTGGCAACGGCATAAAAACAATCCATTAATTAGTACACTAATTAATGGTGGCTTGATTAACATCTTTAACGACAATGCCCATGTGTTGTGCGGCGACGATAAAACCAGTGACACTGAACTATTAACACAGTTGTTAAATGATATACCGGCTGAATTGCACGGCCTTGAACGTTACCAAGCACGCAAAGCCGTATTGGCTCTGCTTGAGAAACAAGGGCTGCTCGAAGAAACCAGGCCACATAAACTCATGGTACCTCGTGGTGACCGCTCCGGTAGCGTAATCGAGCCTTATCTCACCGATCAATGGTATGTAAAAATTGGCCCACTGGCCGAACCTGCTATTGCCGCTGTTGAAAATGGCGATATTCGTTTTGTACCAGACAACTGGAAAAATACCTACTTCGAATGGATGCGTAACATTCAGGACTGGTGTATCTCACGTCAAATTTGGTGGGGACATCGCATCCCGGCCTGGTATGACAATGATGGAAAATTTTACGTTGGCCGCTCTGAAAATGAAGTACGCCAAAAACACAAACTCGGTAGCGAAATAAAATTAAAACAAGATGACGACGTTCTCGACACCTGGTTTTCTTCTGCTCTGTGGCCCTTCTCAACCCAGGGCTGGCCTGAACAAACCGCCGATCTAAAAACTTTTTACCCAAGCAATGTTCTCGTTACTGGATTTGACATTATCTTTTTTTGGGTAGCCCGTATGATTATGATGGGCTTGAAATTTACCGGCGAAGTGCCGTTTAAAGAAGTCTATATCCATGGTTTAGTACGTGACAACCACGGCCAAAAAATGTCGAAGTCAAAAGGCAATGTACTTGATCCCATTGATTTAATTGACGGCATCGAACTTGAAACATTAGTCAACAAACGCACCGCCAATTTAATGCAGCCTGA
>CAYURS010000134.1:0-3522 GCA_964447165.1 uncultured Thiotrichales bacterium | reverse complement strand
CATTCTGAACGAAATAGATTGCAGGCCAAAATATTCGGCGGCCCTCTAAAAAGGGGAAAACCAAACTACTGCTGTAATACCATGCGCCAACGCCAAAGTGACCGTCAAACCTGCACTGATCATATGCCACATGAATACCTGCTTGCCATACATGGCCATGCTAATGCCCAGCACTGCCGTGGTTAATACTAGCAACAATAAACTGCTACCCATAAAAAACAGGATGGTATGTTTTTGCTTGGTACTAATTGCACGCGGGCCAAGATTGATTTCTTTACCCGTAAACTCACCCATGACATCCATGGCGCCATCAGATGTGGCCGTCGTTTCAGTAGAAGCAACAACAATGCTAGCGTATAGCAGAGTGATAATAAGACTTGCCGTAAAACAGGCACAACGCAGCAAGGGAGCCTTACTATGTAATGCAGAGTACAACATAAGCTTTATTCGTGGTTGGCGTCAGGGTTATTTTTAGCCCTATGCCGACGCAAAGCGAAATGCCAATAGAGAATGGCTAACAGAACAAACGGGGCCAAAACCAAAAAACACAGGAAAATAAAAATTGCCCAAGGCGTTTCAATAGTGACATGAAGAAAACTATAACTATCAAGGCCTGCTTGTGCCGATATTGGTAACAGCAATAGCAATAAGTAGGCGTATTTAAAATGGGACATAATTATCCTTGCTGATCTACGATATCTTTACTACAACGAAAACCGTAGAAATCTGAGGCATAGTGCGGAAACGAGTAATTACGATGGTAAGACGCGGTAGCAAACGGGTCACTCTTAAATGAACCGCCACGCATAACAACATAGGTTGCTTCGACCTCAATCAGATCCACCACCTTGAGGGACCTATCTAACGATGTCGTTGCTTTACCTACCTTAGGTATAAACAACTCTGCCGACGCAGCACTGCCTTGATAGGCTTTGAATTCATCTGCCGTCCACTCACTGACATTACCGGCCATATCAAACACGCCATAAGGGCTTGCTCCCGCTGCATAACGTGTGACATCGGTCGCCGAACCTACATTGTAATAGGTATTGAGGTTGTCTGAATCCATAATATTACCCCACGGCCAACGTCGACCATCCTCTCCACGCGCTGCTTTTTCCCATTCCATCTCACGTGGTAACCTGGCGTCAACCCAATCGCAATATGCTGCGGCGTCATACCAGGAAACCATAGTCACCGGAGCCAACAAATCACCTGGGTTCATGCGGCCATTACCCCAATGCAAGGGGGGGCGATACTGAGCATCAGCGACAAAGCGCGCGTATTCTGCATTCGTCACAGGGTATTTTCTGATCTTATAAGCAGCAAGCGACGGCCTGTGTTCGGGCTTATCTTGATCGTTCGCTAGCTTGCGATCAGTACCCATAATAAATTCACCAGCGGGTATTGTTACCCATGCACCCAGCTCTAGCCACATATCGTCTTTCAGCAATTGCTCGGCTTGGTCAATGCTGTACGTGGTGGCGACTGTGTTTAACGCTTCGTTTTCGCGGTGGCGAGTAATGTCTTCACCCGCTGCACGAATACGCGACGCCATCTCTGACACATCATAAGTGGCATTGGCACGCATTTGCTCGATACGACTACCGCCTAACTGGACAATATGATAGAACGCAAAAACAGTTACCGCAGCTACACAGGTAACTAAAGTCGCAGCGAGATAGCTTTTACGCTTGTCCCGTTCGGCCTCGCTCATTTCAGGTCGATGGTTGTTTGCCTGCATACTTGCTAACCTGACTTAGGTTCGTCAGGCCTATCTTTAGGCGGGTCTTTGTAAACCACATGACGCGGCATGCGGCCGTAGGTTTTTTTGACCCATAGCTCACCAAGTATGCCACCAACCGCTGCCGCTTCAATCGCAACGATAATAATAAAACCCATATAACCCAGAGGGAGTAGGCGCATATCATCAGGTACCGCCGCCCTGTCCATTAAGGTGATAAAGTACTGCGACAAATAAACGATCAGCGCGGGAAAATAACACAGCACTTTACCGCCGAGACCATAAATAAGAGAAACAATCACCCCTGCAATAAATGGTGTTAAAACTAGCCCAATAAACAGGCTGGGATGGAAATAAGAGGTCAGATCACCAAACAGCTCCATGCGTACACCGAGCAATTGGTTTAGCGCATACATTACCGCGGCGCCACTTAGAATCGCAAACAAGGCCCATTTCAGGGTTTCTAATTTATTGCTGATTACCATTATCTGAGCCGGCATCTAAATCGGCACCTGGGCCGGGCCATTCATTGCCGGTTAATTTTTTATATTCCAGCTTTTTAAGGTCTTCAAGATACCAGTCTTCGACTTTTAAACTTGCTATGTAGGCGGCCAAGGTTCGCCTATCTTGCTCTGTCAGATGAGCGTATGACGGCATACTCCATTCCGCTTTCAAGCGACCTTTAAGTATAGCTTGCGGGTTTTCTGACGAAAAATAGTCAAACAACCATTGTTCAGAGCGCAGTGAACCCATTCCATCCAACATAGGTGCGGGAACAGTCGCCATAATATTTTTGAGCGTCCATAGCGCATGGCATTTTTTACAGTTTTGCGCTTTATAAATTTTATCGCCAGCGCGAGTAAGCTCCTTTGACGCAGTGCTGTAAAAGGGAATCGATTTTTCCTGGCTGGGTAAAGCAGCATAACCAAAATAATTGCGCACCATCAAGCCGATGATAAGCACCGCCATACCGCCCAATATCCATTTTTCACCACGACGCATTAGCTGTCTTGCTCAGCCTTGCGCAGCGCTGCTTTTTCTGCAAGCACTTCCGTGCGACGCTTTTCTTGCGCTGCATTCACTTCTTGTGATTTGGCAAACTCTTCCGGGCTCATCTTAGGTTTGTCATGCTCATCAAACACAAGATATTTAATATCTTCATCAAACTGTTCATTCTTATAAGCCCAACGAAGACCAATAATTGCAGCAATGATAATACCACCCGCTGCAACCATCCAAAGGTAAATTGTCCAGCCATCAGGCAGGGATTGCATAAATTCAGTCATCGGATTCTCCTAAATAAGCTGGCCAAAAAGTAATTGTGCCGCACCGTATACAACAGCGCAAACCAAACCAAATACCAACCAGACAAACAGCGCAACCTCACCACGGCGCATACGTTCGCCACGGCGTATACCTTCTTTTTTTGCATCACTCGCAAACTTATAAACAATCACGGCAAACAAAACAATGCCGGCCATCATAAAGAAAAATATACCGATACTGTATTCTTGGGACTTCATGCCCTCGATGGTGAACCGGTCTAGATCCTCATCAGAAAGCACAATAGCTTGCTGGTCGCTATTATTCATCACAACCTACGAACGCTAACATACTAATAGACCACATTAGGTAAGGAAAGGTTTAATATTTTTGAAGAAAAATGCCGCTCACTTGAGCGGCATTTTTATTACCCAGCAGGCCAAGGAATAGCCTGCTATCTATCTTGCTTTTCTTTATCCGACTTATCGAAATTATCAATAAAAAAGCTATAAATA
>CAYURS010000133.1:0-3526 GCA_964447165.1 uncultured Thiotrichales bacterium | reverse complement strand
ACTAAGACGCTGCCCGGAAAAATGGCCTTCAATAACCTCGCCATCGAGTTCGTTACTATCATGGTTCAGTGTCATCGTAATATAGCGAGCGCTGACTTTAGAGCTGTTGTCAGTGGTTTGAGATGATTGTTGTTGACGGCTAGTAAAACCACTTTGACCCTGTTGCCAGTTTCGCACCCACTTGAGTATGGGCAAGTAGCGCAATAATGGTAATAGCCTTGGCAGGGCAGCGAATAGAGCACCAATGAGCGCAATGATCCAGTTGAGTTTTACGACAGCGATGAGGATGACAAGAGCAATAGCAACATAAAAGCCAACCTGTTTTATTTTTTTTGCAACGTGTGCGGGGCTGGCTTTGAGGAAAGCATTGAGAAATATAGCAAGCGCGGCAATAACGAGTAGTCCAATAATCAGCTGTGGTGGCATTAGCGGTGTTTGCCTAGTTGGTAACTGAGTTGTAACACACTGCCACCTTGTTTTTCGCTATAGTTTTCCAGCGCCTTACGCCCACCCGCAGCATATACAGCAACGGCACTCATTAGGTCACGTAGTTGCTGAGCACTACCCGTGTCGAAATGACAATAAGCGCCCTGGCTAAGCGTTGCCATTTGACGAAATACTTGGCTGGTGTGTGGGTCGCGGCCTTCCTGGAAAATAAATATGGGCACACTTAAAACGCCGAGTTGACCGGCAGCATTGCAGAGTTCATCGACATTTTCTTCACAGCTGTCACCGACAAAGACGATGGCATTAATTTTTGTGCGCTTTGTTTCAGTGATGGCATGGCGTAATACGCGTTCGATTTGTGTGTGTCCGCCAAGACATTGGACAGCGGCCATATTCTTACGTAGTGCATCTGTATCGATTAGCCATGAGGTGTAGTCAAATTCGTTGAAACCACGGAAATAGCAAAGTTGAACCTCTAATCCTCCGAGCTCCCCGCTGGCACTGAACATCTCACTTTGCAGTTGGCAGGCAGTGTCCCACGTTGATTCACGGCTGGCGGTAGCATCCATAGCAAATAATAATCGCCCACGTTTTGATGCAGGTTTAATGCTCTGTGTCGACGCGACTTTTTCCAGAAAAGCGTTAACGCTGGCATTATTTGTTTCTGTGGCGAGGGTTTTCTTTGTCATGATTGCATTAACTAATGGACAGCTTCGCTGCTGATATTTTGTATCTGCTGAGGCTGTCGTGAGGGTGATGCGTGGTGCAAAATCATCTGCCAATTGGCATCGACACGTTGATAGACATTGGTGGCGTGAATGACAGATTGCTTCATACTGTCACCTTCAATCAAGGTAATGTGCTCGTCAACAATGTGAACGGCAAGCGTTGTGCCGATGTTATGGCGCTGTGACTCGATTTTGATGGTAATCCCTAGCGGTTGTTGAAACATTGAGCGCCAGCTTTTGTGTATGGCTGTAGCGCCACTTAGGCGATCGGACAGCGGGTGAATACACTCGATGTGATCGGCATCTAGCCAAACTGAGGCCATTAAATCGATATTTGCTTGTTCAAAGGCTTGATAGAAGGCATCTTCCACCTCGTGTGAGGTGTTATAGCGTGTGCGATTCATTGTGTGTTTTCTCGATGTTTTGTTCGGTACAAGGTTTTCTATTTGGCTCCGATAAGTATATACGGTGATAGGGTGTCCTAGCGTATAACCGTATAATAAGGGGCTGCAATATTCAGATAGGCCTTGGTTTAATAGCGTATGTGGGGTATAACCAGCGCTTTTCAATGGTTTTTTACGCTTTTTTTGGAGAATTACATGGCTGAAACAGTTGATGAGTTGTCGGTGGAATACACGGACGAGGGTGTTATAACGGTTAAAGAGCTCGATAAGACTGTGCTGACCAAGGGTGCTTGGGCGACGCTTATTTATCGTTACCAGGATTTGAATCGTAAAACAAATGAATACGGTCCGGATAAATACACTATTAGGCGCTACCAGAAGCGTAATGGTGAATACCAACAAAAATCTAAATTTAATATTTCTAGTGCTGACCAGGCGCGCAAGATCATCACTGCTTTGGAGCAATGGATTGGCGAATAAGACTTTGCTAGCCGATGATTCTTATATTTGTTAGAATATTGTTAGGAAGGCACAATTTTATATGTGTACATTCAACCTGGCTCGAGTGGGGTTTTAGTGACCTTGCGATAAAAAAGGGCAATGAGCTTGGTATTGGCGAAGTTGTCTACATATCGAGTTTGCACACTAAATCTTTTATATAACATAGGTAATAACAGTCCCATGGCAGTTAAGAAAAGAAAGCGTAACCCGAAGAGTAAGCCTGCAATTGTGCGTATTGACCATAAGAGTACACATGGCTATCAGGTAAGAGTGCCTTTTGAACATAGCCCGCAGACCCGTTTTTTTGCTGACGGTGTTCATGGTAGCGGCCGCAAGGCGCTAAAGACTGCCGAGGAATGGCGCAACAAAATCTTTAAAAAGAAAGGTATTAACCCAAGTAACCGCCGTACAATCCGATTCACCCATAAAAACAACACCACGGGTGTTGTGGGTGTGACCACGCAATGGATCCGCAAAGGTGAGTATGAATACAAGCATTACGTGGTGAGTTGGTGCCCTAAACCTTATCACCAGCAGAAGAAGACGTTTTCTGCACACAAATATGGTGACGCTGAAGCACGTAAGATGGCGATTGATTTCCGTCAGAGTCGCGTCAAGGAAATGCTTGCTTAATCATTTTGAATGCAGTTACAAGGCCTGTTCTACCTTGAAGGTATTGCGGGCGTTTTTGTAACCCTCCGTGTCAAGTACGGGGCAGGCTCTGCGAAGGCGTGGGCCACGTTGTTGGTGGAACGTGAATGGCTGACCTGCTGTCATAAACACGACCCTTCGACCCTTGGTCATGAGCAGTTAGTCATCGTTATGCGGCGAATCATGTTATTTGCCATTATTAGTATTAGCATTTTTCTGGTTGGCATTGTGCTTGGTGTTCAATTGCAAAGTGGTGGCGTAAAGTATTGATTTTTCTATGTTAAAGCAATATCAATGCTGATAGCGTGACATCGTTCAAATAATTTGTAGCCTTTGCTATCATCGCTTCGGTAAACCACCTACAATGTTTTCATTGATTTTGAATTTGTCAGTATGGAGATGACTGCAATGGTCAACACAATCTTATATTTTCGGTTAGCGCCCTTATTGCTGATGTTACCTTTGGTCGTGAATGCAGTGGATCATGATGCACTGCATGATGAGCAGCTTCTTGAAGAGGCAGAGTTCATCGAAAAGCTGATGTCTGAGAAAACGGATATCTTGGCCGAGGAGACACCACTTATTTCACCCGCAGATGACAATGCGGAAAATTCGGGTGTGATTGATCGCCACTCAGTCAGCTCGTCAACCACACAATCAGATAATGTTACACGCTCTGCCTTTGCACTGGCTGTGATAGACCGTGAGCCAGTTGACGAGGTCAGCGTTGTCAGTACAGGCAGCGTTTACTATTTTACTGAGTTAAGTGGTCTTGAAGGCACCATGGTTCGTCAT
>CAYURS010000132.1:0-3531 GCA_964447165.1 uncultured Thiotrichales bacterium | reverse complement strand
TGTACGTAGAAAAAGATGCCAGTCTGATAGAAATTAACCCCTTGGCGATAACTGAGGATGAGCAATTGATTCCGCTCGATGCCAAGGTAGAAATTGACGACAATGCCTTGTATCGCCATCACGATTTGGCATCACTGCGTGACGCTGAGCAAGAAGATGAGAAAGAGCGCGCGGCGCACGTTCACGGTCTCAACTATGTCTCGTTAGACGGTGATATTGCCTGTATGGTCAATGGTGCAGGCTTGGCAATGGCGACGATGGACTTGATTAAGCTACATGGCGGTGAGCCAGCTAATTTTCTTGATGTCGGTGGTGGCACCACGGCAGACAAAGTTGCCGAAGCCTTTAAGTTGATTGTCGCCGGCGACCAGGTTAATGCAATTTTAGTGAATATATTTGGCGGTATTGTCCGTTGTGATTTGATTGCACAAGGCATTATTTCTGCCATCAAAGACGTAGGCATTACCATTCCTGTTGTGGTGCGTTTGCAAGGTACTAATGCAGAGCAAGCACGTGCGATGCTTGATAAAAGTGGACTTGATTTGGTGTCGACTGAATCTTTGACTATGGCGGCGCAGCAAGCCGTTGCCCTGGCTAAGCAAGCTGAAAAAAGCTCTGAAAGAGACGTTGGCTAATGAGTATATTGGTTGATAAAAATACCAAAGTCATTTGCCAGGGCTTTACCGGTAAGCAAGGCACTTTTCATTCCGAACAAGCGATTGCCTATGGTACGCAAATGGTCGGTGGCGTAACGCCAGGTAAAGGTGGCCAAATTCACCTTAGCTTGCCGGTATTTAATACAGTTAGACAAGCAGTTGAGCAAACTGGCGCGCAAGCAAGCAGCATTTATGTGCCCGCACCGTTTGCTGCGGAAGCGATCATTGAAGCGGCTGCTGCGGGTGTCAAAGTGATTTGTTGTATCACCGAGGGTATACCGATTTTGGATATGCTTAAGGTTAAGGTCGTATTGAAACAGTACGATACATGGTTGATTGGGCCGAATTGTCCGGGTGTGATTACCCCGGGTGGCTGCAAGATTGGCATTATGCCTGGTAATATTCATCAAGTGGGTTCGGTGGGGATTGTTTCGCGCTCCGGTACGCTCACCTATGAAGCTGTGCACCAAACGACGGCAGTGGGTTTAGGGCAGAGCACCTGTGTGGGTATTGGTGGTGATCCTATTCAAGGCATGAATTTTATCGACTGCCTGCGTTTATTTGAGCAAGATGAACAGACAAAAAGTATTATCTTAGTCGGCGAAATTGGCGGCGCAGCCGAAGAAGCCGCGGCAGAATTTATTCAAAGCGATGTTAGTAAGCCAGTAGTGGCTTATATTGCGGGTATCACTGCGCCAAGTGGTCGCCGTATGGGTCATGCTGGCGCGATTATCTCTGGTGGTCAAGGCACTGCTGAAGGCAAGATTGCCGCGTTGGAAAAAGTAGGAGTTGAGGTAGTACGTTCGCCAGCCAATATTGGTGAGCAGTTAAAGCAAAGATTGTCTGCCTAGCCTATTTTAGATATTGTTAGTTGTTTTATTGTGAAGCAAGGCCTGAAATTTATTACCTTATATGTGTATAAACAGTCTTCTGTTTTGCCTTTTTGTGATAGCACGTATACTAAGAATAAATATTAATACGTGTAATCGCTGGATGAAGTGGCTTTGGCAAAAAAACTCCGTATAAGCATCGCGCAATGTAATTTACATGTTGGCGACATTGAAGGTAACGCTGAGCAGGTGTTGTCTGCAACCGCGTTTGCGCGAGAAGAGCAGTCTGCTGATTTGGTTATTTTCCCTGAGTTAAGCCTAAGTGGTTACCCGCCTGAAGATTTGGTTTTGCGTGACGGTTTTTGCGCAGCGGTGGCCCAGTCTTTGGATTCATTGGTAAAACAGATTAAGGGTATCAAGGTTGTTGTTGGTTACCCTTTACTGCAAGACGGCTTGTTATATAACGCAGCGTCAGTGTTGGTCGATGGCAAAATACTTTGCACCTATCATAAACAGCAAATTCCAAACTATGGCGTTTTTGATGAAAAACGTTATTTTACGCCGGGCGATGAAGCCTGTATTTTTTCTATTAACGGCGTGTCGTTAGCTCTAACGATATGCGAAGATATCTGGCGGCCTGGTGTAGTCAATCAAGCGGTGCGTGCTGGTGCTGATTTGATTATTAATATTAATGCATCGCCTTATCATGAAGACAAGCAGAGCGAGCGTGAAACGGTGTTGATCCAGCGTGTGCGTGAGAGTGGTTTGCCGATTGTTTATTGCAACTTGGTTGGCGGTCAGGACGAGTTAGTGTTTGATGGTGCCTCAATGGTTATCGCTGCTGATGAATCTATTCATTATTGTGCGCCAATGTTTGATAGCGCCAATTCCCTAGTAGAATTTTCTGGTGATTTACAGCCCAGTGTCACGCAAACATACGTGTTGCCTCAGCGTGAGCAATCGATATATCAGGCAATAATGTTAGCAGTGCGTGATTATGTCCGTAAAAACGGCTTTCCAGGGATCGTGATGGGTTTGTCTGGAGGCATTGATTCTGCGCTAACACTTGCGGTTGCCGTTGATGCCTTAGGTGCAGAAAATGTGCAAGCGGTGATGATGCCTTATCAATATACCTCGGATATCAGTATTGAGGACGCGCGTGCTGAGGCGGAAGCATTAGGTGTTCGCTATGATGAGATTGCGATTGAATCAATGTTTGATGCCTTTGTTGCGCAGTTAAATCAAAAAGAGGGCTTGGCGCCAAGCGATTTGGCTAAACAAAATTTGCAAGCGCGTTGTCGCGGTGTGTTGCTGATGGCAATCTCAAATGAGACTGGCCGCATGGTGTTAACCACGGGCAATAAGAGTGAAATGGCAGTGGGTTATGCCACCTTGTATGGTGATATGGCAGGGGGCTTTGCACCGTTAAAAGATGTCTCTAAGACTATGGTCTATCAGTTGGCGCGTTATCGCAATACGATGAGTAATGTAATTCCTGAGCGGGTTATTAATCGAGCGCCATCTGCTGAATTGGCGCCCGATCAAAAAGATGTGGACTCTTTGCCTGCTTACGAGATTCTCGACCCCATTCTTGAGGCCTATGTTGAAGAAGACAAATCCGTTGCTGAAATTATTGCCGACGGCTTTAGTGAAGAGACTGTGCGCAAGGTTGTTGACATGGTGCGACGTAATGAGTACAAACGGCGTCAAGCGCCTCCGGGCGTTAAATTAACAGCACGAGCTTTCGGTAGAGATCGACGTTATCCGATAACATCGCGCTATATCTAGTGCTCCGGAAAGGCATAAGTGCGTGGTTTATATGCTATGCATTGACGCCAACACACAGCACGAGTTTTTGGTAGAGATCGACGTTATCCGATAACATCGCACTATGTTTTAGGGTGCGGTGATTTGCAGAGCTTAGTAAGGCGGAGCATAAGGCATCGACGCCAGCACAGAGTCGTTGTACTATATACTAACGCTCCCTAATAACCCTCTCTACTCGAGGCAGCCATGAAAAAAATAGAAGCTATTATCAAGCCGTT
>CAYURS010000131.1:2266-3571 GCA_964447165.1 uncultured Thiotrichales bacterium | reverse complement strand
ACCGGTCGCGCTGCGCTCACACCTGTGGCGATCGCAGCAGGCCGTCGTCTGTCTGATCGCTTATTTAATAATCAAACCAAAGCAAAACTGGATTACAACACCATTCCCACGGTTGTCTTTAGTCATCCACCGATTGCTACGGTTGGCTTAACCGAAGCACAAGCGCGCGATGCCTATGGTGACAAAATAAAACTCTACACATCAAGCTTTACACCCTTACGTAATGGCATTACCGATGACAAACCCAAATGCACAATGAAACTTATTGTCACCGGTAATGACGAAAAAATAATTGGCTGCCATGTCATTGGTGAAGGTGCCGACGAGTTATTACAAGGTTTTGCCGTAGCCATTAAAATGGGCGCAACAAAAGCTGACTTTGATAATACCGTTGCCATTCACCCTACGGCAGCAGAAGAATTGGTGACATTACGTTAGTAAAATATTAGCCCTAGCTTTACGCTAATAATAGCGTAGAAATATTCGATTTCTAAACACTTGCTATAATCGGCGAATGAATATTCGCCCTTACAAAAACTATTTTCCTGAAATCTCGGACAGCGCCTATATCGACTCAGCTGCTTGTGTCATTGGTAATGTCAAAATCGGTGAAAACAGCTCTGTTTGGCCAATGGCAGTAGTACGTGGCGATGTCAATAACATTGTGATTGGCGCGCGCAGCAATATTCAAGACGGTGCAATATTACATGTAACCTGTAACAGTGAGTTTGTGCCAGGCGGCAAGCCCTTAATGATTGGCAACGATGTGACAATTGGCCATGGCGTAATATTACATGCTTGCACTATCGAAGATTTTTGTTTAATTGGCATGAACACTACGGTACTCGATGGTGCTGTGGTGCAATCGAAAACAATGGTAGCTGCGGGTAGCGTGGTGACACCAGGCAAGGTGTTAGAAAGCGGTTATTTATATGTTGGCTCACCTGCCAGGCAGGTTAGATCTTTAAAAGAATCAGAATTGGCTTATTTAAAATTTTCAGCTCAACACTACGTTGAACTGAAAAATAATTATTTAGCAGGCTGTTGAAAAAGCCTCTGGTGAGTACGAGACAAGGCAAAAAATGGCGAAAAAGCGCAGTTTACACGCAGTAAATGAGCATTTTGAGCCATTTTTTAACGCTGTATCGTGCCACCAGAGGCTTTTTCAATAGCCTGCTAGCGAAGTAAATATAAAACGGCGAATACTATCGCAAGGTACGATCACTCTCCAATACGCATGAGCAGACCATCGCGTCGTGCGATTGAGAAGACATGAAGAAATACAACAATAGAACCCAACAAATA
>CAYURS010000131.1:0-2166 GCA_964447165.1 uncultured Thiotrichales bacterium | reverse complement strand
CGCAGCAACAATAAGACCCATAGCCCAACCCATTACCAATAGATTAGTGAAGAATGCTAATAAAGGCAAACCAAGATCAAAGATCGAATAGTGATACATGGCAATGGCTAACAAGGCAGCAACACCAACACCAACCACGGTACGAACAAAACTAATTAATAGTAATGAAGCGATCAATTCAATTGGCCGCAAAGGACTGACAAAAAGATGGGCGAGATTACGTGCATGAAGCTCTTCAAAAAACACCAGGGACACGCCAAGCTGTCCGCGAAACACGACATCCCATAACAGTACCGCACCAATGAGAATGCCGGCCGCTTGTGCTAACCAGGTGCTATCTTCAGCAAAGAACTGACTAATCAAACCCCATAGAATCATTTGCACGGTAGGCCAATAGGCCAACTCAACGATACGCGGCCATGAACTGCGTAACAAATAAAGATAGCGCAAACACATGGCATAAATGCGTTGTACGCTACTGTCTTGGTATTGGCGACGCATATTGTCATTCGCAGCACTGTCGGCTTTAAAATTCAATAGGGCCTTCCTCGGAAAAGCGAATGGTTTCGCGGGTGATATCGATAAACACTTGCTCCATCGAATCACGGCGAAAGTCTGCAATAAGCTGGGCCGGTGTACCACGCACAACGATGCCACCACGGTGCAGCATGATGACGTCATCACAGAGTTTTTCGACCTCAGCCATATTGTGAGACGCTAATAATATGGTTGCTTGCGTGCGCGCTTTATAATCTGTTAAATATTGGCGAATACGGTCGGCACTATCCGGGTCGAGCGATGCCGTGGGTTCGTCGAGCAATAACAATTCTGGTTCATTCAACATTGCCTTGGCGATGGCGACCCGTGTTTTTTGGCCTGCTGACAAAGTACCGTAACGACGTTTGCGTAGGGTGGTTAAATCGAGTGCTTCGAGCATTTGGTCGATGCGTTCATTGATATTAACGACGCCATATAAACGCGCATAGACACGCAGGTTTTCTGTAATGGTTAATCGCTGCGGTAGATCAACGTAAGGAGAAGAAAAATTAATGCGCGGCAATACCTGAAAACGGTCGCTGGCCATATCAATGCCAAACAAATGAATGCTGCCGCGAGTAGGTAATAATAAACCCAACAACATGGAAAGTGTTGTCGTCTTACCTGCGCCATTACCACCGAGCAAGGCGGTAATAGAACCACGGTCAATATCAAAACTAAGATCACTGACCGCAGCAACACTACCGTAAGTTTTAGTCAGTCCCTCTACAGCAATAACGGATGAAGGCATAGGCTAACTAATTTTCTTACGTATTGAATCAATAACGGATGCGGTTTTAGGCCTTTGTTTGCGCCAGAGGAAAAATGATTCCGCTGCCTGTTCAACCAACATACCTAAACCATCATACGCTTGACTCACACCATGTTGTTTTGCCCAAACAACAAACGCGGTGTCTTGCGCTGCGTAAAACATATCGTAGCAGACACTATTGCTGTCTACGATATTGTTAACCAAAGGCGGAAGCTTGCCATCGATACCAGCCGAGGTGGCATTAATTACAATATCGTAAACATCGTGCTTATCGAGCTCTTCGTAACCACATGAGGAGACATTACCTGAATTTTGCAAGCGTTGCGTTAGCATGTAGGCTTTATCCACTGTGCGGTTAACAATGGTAATGCTCGCTGGCTGTTCTGCCAGTAATGGGCCCAGCACGCCTTGCACTGCGCCACCCGCACCAAGAATAAGAATTTTTTTTGCGCCAATATTAAGCCCGATGTTTTGATTGAGATCTCGCACTAAGCCAACACCATCGGTATTGTCGGCATAGACTTCATGATTACTTTCAAACACGAGTGTATTGGCAGCCTCTGCTTGCTTTGCCCGTGGGCTGCAACGTGTTGCATAACGATAGGCGTCTTGTTTAAACGGCACTGTGATATTGGCACCCGCACCGCCATTGGCTTGAAAGTTTCCAATCGACTGTTCAAAGCCACCGACGTCGACTTGCATCGCGCTATACTCAATGTGTTGCCCAGTCTGCTTGGCAAACTCAGCATGGATGAGCGGTGACTTACTATGGGCAATGGGATTGCCTATGACGACATATTTAGACGGCGTATCAAAATCAAATAAAGAAGACATTAATGACTACTACTCTGGGTGAG
>CAYURS010000130.1:0-3576 GCA_964447165.1 uncultured Thiotrichales bacterium | reverse complement strand
CTGCGCTACTGTACCAGGCTGGAACTTGCCGGCATCTTACCTTTGGCCATTTCCAACACTTCGGCCACCTCGGGTGACATATAAGTTTCATCATGTTTCGCCAACACTTCTGATGCCGTAAAGTGACCGCTACCATCGAGCTTGCCCTGAGTAACCACTCCCTGCCCTTCACGAAACAGATCAGGCAATATGCCAGTATAAGTCACCGGCACGCGCTGAGCATTATCGGTGACATAAAAATGCACTGTCAGGCCATCATCTTCGCGCCGTAAACTACCGTCTTCTACCAAACCACCCAAACGAAACGAGCGCCCTTCGGGTGCTTCAGCTGCTACGACTTGCGATGGGCTAAAGAAAAACACTAAATTGCCTTGAAAGGCATTTAAAACTAATGCCACGACAATACCAAGTCCGGCGAGACCAGCAAAGATAATCACGGTTCGCTTTTGTCTAGCTTTCATCATTCACCCCAGAATTCATACGGTTGATACGACTTAGGCGCTGTAAAATAGTTCGCCCACGCCGACTCAATAAAATCACTTCAATCAAAATAAACAAGGCAAAGACACCGTATGAACCCCATACATACCAAGCACGACCACCCATAGCAAAAAACTCAACCATCTGCTTAACTCTCCCTAGCAGTGAGATCAGCAACCCAAGAGGCATGGCGCTCACGCTCAAGAATCTCACAGCGGACACGCTTAAGTACCATCGCAATGGTGTATAACCAAGCGGCGATTGCCAAAATAAACATAGCAGACGCAGTCGCCGCAGGCATGGTCGGTGCATTAGTCAAAGTCACTGATGGCGCTTGATGCAAAGAGTTCCACCAAATTACTGAGAAATAGATGATAGGCACATTAAAAGCACCAACAATCGCCAATAAGCCACTGGCGCGAGCTGATCGGCGTGGATCCTCAATCGAGGCTTGCAAAGCAATATAGCCTAAATACATAAACATCAAAATCAATTGCGTAGTCAAACGCGCATCCCAAACCCAGTAAGCACCCCAAATCGGCTTGCCCCATAAGGCGCCCGTCCACAAAGCAAGAAAACAAAATATAGCGCCGGTTGGCGCCAAGGCAGTCGCCATCATAGTTGATAAGCGCGAGTTCCAAATCAGGCCAATAATCGACCAAAAGGCCATAGCCAGATAGATGATCATAGACATCCAAGCCGCTGGCACATGAATAAAGATAATGCGATAAGCCTCACCCTGTTGATAATCCGTTGGCGCAACGAAGAACCCTATATATAGGCCGATCAGCGCCAATACCCCAGCAGGGATAGCAAACCAAAGGATCATCTTGCCTGCCAGCGGATAAAAGCTGGCTGGCGAGGAATATTTAAACCAATTAATCTTCATAACAACTCCGAACCCACTATTCTATCGAAATTCGCAGGGCTGATGCTATAGTCCAGGGCGATAAAATGAGCGCTAACACCAACATTGCCCCTAATAAGGAGAAATGTGCCTCGACAGGGAGCCCAGCAGCGGCATCACCGACCACTGCAGCACCAAAAATCAGTACTGGCACGAATAGGGGCAAAACCAAAAGCGAAATCAATACTCCGCCCCCGCGCAAACCCAAGGTCAGCGCTGCGCCAACAGCACCCAATAAACTTAAAATCGGCGTACCCATCAATAAGGTCGCCATCATCAGCAAAGTGCTCTGACCATCAAGGCCATACTGCAAGGCCAATAATGGCGAAATAATCACCAGTGGTAGCCCCGCTACCAGCCAATGAGCGACTACCTTGGCAAAGGCGATTATGGCTAGAGGATGATGCGAAATCACCATTTGCTCCAGCGTGCCATCAGCATAATCACCACCAAATAAACGCTCCAATGACAGCAAAGAAGCTAACAAGGCAGCCACCCAAATCACACCTGGCCCCATAATCCGTAACAAATCTGTTTCCGGGCCCACGGCCAAGGGAAATAAACTGACCACAATGACGAAGAAAAATACCGTCATCAACATATCTGCGCGATTGCGCAAACCCAGGGTCAGGTCACGAAGCAATAGGGTACGAAAAATAGCAAACACTCTCTATACCCTATCGAGTGTGATTTCGCGAACGTAGCCACTATCGAGCGGCACTTCCTGGTGTGTGGTCAATAAGGCCATTCCACCTGCCTGCAAATGCGCTTCGATTAGATTAGCCAGCATCTGTACTGCTTTAACATCTAGCGCGTTAAACGGCTCGTCCAAAATCCACAGTTTGGCTTTGCTGAGCAATAAGCGACACAGGCCAACACGTCGATGCTGACCTTGTGATAGCTGTTTTGCTAAAACATCCTCAAAACCGCGTAAACCGATTTTCGCCAACGCCTCCCACAAGGCCTCGTCAGTCAAGCCTGATGCCAGCAGCGCGTTATCAATACGCAGGTTTTCAATGCAACTGAGATCACCCTTGATACCGTCCAAATGACCAAGATAAAGCAAGTCTTGAAGGTAATCGTCACGCTGTTGTTTTACCGGCTTACCTTGCCAGAGAATATCACCTGAAATGGGTAATAACAGACTAGCGACAATACGTAGCAGACTCGTCTTACCTGCACCATTGCGACCACGCACATGCAATAGCTGGCCTGGGTCAAGCACAAAACTCAAGCCATTCAGTAATTGTCGATCGCCCCGCTCACAAAACAGGCCGCTGACTTGTAACATAACATGTCACCGATAAGGAAAATGGGGCGAATTATACCTGATGCAAGACATGAAAGGTCTTAGTCAAGGGCTGATGAGACAAATTAAGGAATCTCTGATTAAGAGATCTTTGCACACTATTGAGAAAAGAGCCTCCACACCACTGGGGTACCGGTAAATTAAACAGGCACTATCAAACCATGGATTAGGATGTTACCGGGCCCGTTTATATTTTGGCTGGGGGACTAGGATTCGAACCTAGGTTGGCGGAGTCAGAGTCCACAGTCCTACCACTAGACGATCCCCCAATATGCTGCGCCCTTAGGATGCAAAAAGGCACCCCCGCGTATGCAGGGATGCCTTCGGGTAATTCATTGATGCTGCTAAATGAATTAACGTTTTGAAAACTGTGGTTTCTTGCGCGCTTTACGCAAACCGACTTTCTTGCGCTCTACTTTTCGTGCATCACGCGTAATAAAGCCCGCTTTACGCAATGGCGAATGAAACGTTTCATCGTATTGGGCTAAAGCACGGGCAATACCGTGACGAATGGCGCCAGCCTGACCACTACCACCACCACCTTTAACCAAGACGTTAACATCAATGCTATCAGCAACGTTAACGGTCTGTAGCGGCTGACGCACGATCATGCGCGCAGTCTGGCGACCAAAATAAATGTCCAGCGGGCGTTTGTTAACAGTAATCTCACCTTTACCAGGCTTAATGGACACGCGCGCACTCGACGTCTTGCGGCGTCCGGTATAAAACTGGGTTTGTTCTGCCATGTTCAGTGTCTCTGCTTAAGTATCTTGGGTTATATTCGGGAGTTATATTTCGAGCGGTAAAGGCTGCTGCGCACTATGTTGATGCTCTGGGCCTGCGTAGACCTTAAGCTTTTTCATCATAGCGCGACCCAGTG
>CAYURS010000129.1:0-3587 GCA_964447165.1 uncultured Thiotrichales bacterium | reverse complement strand
TAATATTAAGATACACGTCATTGACGATCTTGGCTTAACACGCCACCGCGCTAGCGCCGACGCGTTGATTTTGCAACATACCTATCAACGTAGCCTCAATATAAAATAGGGTTTTCTAATCAACCACTAGAAGGCTTGCGCCCTACCTGCTGCCACTCCCTACGTAGCAAGCTCATGGTGACTACAGAATAATATTGGTCTTCATACTTGACGATATCGCGATAGCGGCCTTCATATTGAAAACCACATTTCTCATAGCAACGGATTGCAGTAGTATTAAAGTCCATCACACCAACTGCAAGACGATGTAGTGCTAACTGAGAAAACGCCATATTAACAAGTTGCAATACGATTGATTGCCCCGCTCCTTGTCCACGCTGCGTATCTTGGCCTACTAGAACGCGAGAAATAAAAGCAGACTCGTTTTCAGAATCAAAGCCATCTAGCTCTATGTGACCAACCACGTCACCACTGTCGTTATCCACGGCCTTAAAGATCAAACGACTCGGTGGATCACCCTGCGCAGTCTGCCAGTATTGTTCGCATTGACTTTGCGTAAGTGGAAACTCAAAAAAAGACCCAGCCCAGCTTAATAGCAACTGATTTTTACCTTGAGGATACGCCACATCAAGCCATGACAAAAGACGGCTGATATCGACAAGTTCAAATGGCTTTAGCTCAATATTCAACTAAGTAACCTCTGATCAATTCATGAGACACAATCTTCTCTCGTTCCCATGCTCCTACGTGGGAATGTATACGGTGTCTGCATTCGAGTAAAGTATGGGTTACCACGCTGGGGCGTGAGAACTAGAAAAGTATAAGATTTACTGATGTGAAATGTTGAGAAATGGTGGGTCGTATAGGATTTGAACCTATGACCATCGGATTAAAAGTCCGGTGCTCTACCAACTGAGCTAACGACCCGTCATGAGGGAACGCGCCATTTTACTAAAAAAGCCAGGAAAAACAAGGCTTAACTAGCAATATCGTGTTGGGTCAGGTATTTCCGCAACACGAAACCCTTCGGCACGCAAACGACACGCATCACAGTGACCACAAGCACGCCCCTCAGAGTCGGCTTGATAGCACGACACAGTGAGGCTGTAGTCAATACCTAGCTCGCTGCCACGACAGATGATTTCAGACTTACTCATGTCAATTAATGGGGTATGTAGGCGAAATGACTCACCCTCGACTGCCACCTTGGTTGCTAGGTTCGCCATATTTGAAAACGCCTGTATAAATTCTGGTCGGCAATCTGGGTAACCGGAGTAATCCACTGCATTGACACCAATAAAGACATCATTCACCCTGATAACCTCAGCCCAAGCCAGAGCATAAGATAAAAACACGGTATTACGCGCCGGCACATAGGTCACCGGTATTGCAACGCTGTCTTGTTCAGGCACTAAGATAGCTTTGTCCGTTAACGCCGAGCCACCTAGTTCACCCAAAGCATGGATATCCATCACGCGATGTTCAACAACGCTTGAGTTTTGCGCAAGCTGACGTGCTGCATTGAGCTCACTGCAATGGCGTTGGCCATAATCAAAACTCAATGCATAGACTTGGTAGCCCTGTTCTAGGGCATCAGCCAACACGGTGGCCGAATCAAGACCACCGGATAGCAAGACGATAGCGCCATTACCAACCACCTGAGCTGTCATGTTCCAGCAACCTCGCCCCATAAATACTTATGCAGTTGTATTTGCAAACGAATATCACGCTGATCTGTTAGCAACCAATCAGCCAAATCTGTGGCAGACATTACTTGATACACAGGTGAAAATAGAATATCGCAATATTGCGACAAGTTATGTTGATCAATAAACTTTAACGACCAGTCATAATCTTGACGATGACTAATAACAAATTTTAGTTGATCATTTTTATTTAAAAATCGAAAATTCTCGATACGATTTTTACTGCTCTCACCTGACCCTGGCGGTTTAACATCAACCACTTTCACGACCCGCTGATCAACCTTGGATACATCCATCGCACCGCTGGTTTCAAGTGAAACTTGATAGTTCTGGTCGCATAGCTGTTGCAACAAATCAATGCATTGTTTTTGTGCCAATGGCTCACCACCAGAGACAGTCACTCGTGGTGTATTAAATGTGGCAACGCGAGACAAAATCGCATCAAAACCCAAGGTTTCACCGCCATAAAATGCGTATTCAGTATCACACCAAACACAACGCAAGGGGCAACCCGTTAAGCGGATAAAAACCGTGGGGAAACCAACGTCTGCGGCCTCACCTTGCAGCGAATAAAATATCTCGGAGATACGCAAGCTGGCAGCGGACATAACAAAAACTCGTAAAACAGGGCTTGAGCGACTAGTGCCCGTCGGCATCCATCTGGTCGAGCCGTTTAAGCGCAAGCTTACCTGCAGTTGTATTTGGGTAAACATCAACCAGTCTTTGCAAACTCGTGCGCGCCTCTGACCACTGCTTTAACTCATAATAAGAAAACCCAATTTTCAATAGCGCATCCTGTACTTTATTGCTTTGAGGGTGATCTTTTAAAACCTTATTGAGCTGTTCAATGGCAACAGGGAAACGTCGCGTAACATAGTTAGCTTCACCTAACCAATATTTAGCGTTGGCTATGTATTTTCCACCAGGATAACGCTCGACATAAGATTGAAACGCGACAATTGCATCATCGTAACGGCGCGCACGCAAAATCTCAAAAGCGCCTTGATACTCTGATAGCTCTTTACGATCATTAGTAGTCGCTGCTGTACTGCTACCACTAGACACATTATTTGTTGCCGGTTTACTTGTCCCACTGTTACTAACAGTAGACACTTCTAATGTCGCCAAACGTTGATCTATATCAAGGTATAAATCACGCTGACGTTTCTTAATGCCTTCTATACTGTAACTTAACTGCTCCTGCTCACCGCGTATCTGCTGCACATCTTGTTGCAGTGCCTCTAGCCGACGTAACATTTCAACCAATGGTTGCGATTCAAGCGCACGTTCCAAACGTGAAATTCTTTGTTCCAGGGCGGCCTCATCAGCGACTGCCAACGGAGCGACTAAACACACCGCCAAACAAAGACTGGTAACACCTAAACAACGAGCTAACATTATTATGCTCTAACGATTGTCATAGAGAATCTCTACACGGCGATTCTGCCCCCAAGACGCCTCACCTTGACCAAACTGAGCAGCACGTTCTTCACCATAACTGATGGTTTCGATCTGGCTTGATGAAGCGCCTTGTAGAAGCAGAAAATCACGCACGGACTTAGCTCGGCGTTCGCCAAGAGCAAGGTTATATTCACGTGTGCCGCGCTCGTCGGTATGCCCTTCGAGAATAACATTAACATTTGGGTTGTCAGCCAAGAAACGGGAATGCGCCTCAACCATAGTCGTGTATTCATTGCCAATAATATTGGAATTGACAGCAAAATAAATAATACGTTCGGCAAGCGGGCTATCAGGATCTTCAAGTGCTGCTAGCGAAGAAGCACTCTCGCTGCCAATGCCACTAGTTTCACTGCCGATGACACCACCATTATCACCGACACCAGCCACTGAAACGCCATCGTCACCGTTTTCTGTTGAAAA
>CAYURS010000128.1:0-3693 GCA_964447165.1 uncultured Thiotrichales bacterium | reverse complement strand
GAGCGTTGTCGACAATCTTTTCCTGTTTGTAGAAGCGACAAAAAAAATAGATCGTCAATGTTCGTGTTATAAAAATATTCCATCCACTTTTCCTTAGCTTATGTTTCCTGAATTCTCCGTACTAGAAATCGTCTTAACCGGTTTGTTATTTATGTGGGCAGGTTTTGTCCGCACTGGCCTCGGTTTTGGCGGCGCGGCGCTAGGTCTGCCCTTCATGCTGCTGATCTATAATCAGCCGGTTTACTGGCTGCCAATCATCGGCCTGCATTTATTATTTTTTTCTGGGCTGACCTTACGTACACGGTTAAACAATGTTGACTGGCGTTATCTTAAATCGTCGCTTATCTATATTTTGCCACCGACATTAATTGGCGTATTTGGTTTATTAAACCTACCGAACTTGTGGATAGTTACCTTTATTTATAGCGTTACTCTTTTTTATGCAGTCATGTGGGTATTCAATAAAAACATTCACAGTAAAAGTCGCTGGCTGGATAAAGTTCTGTTGGTGTTTGGCGGGTATATAGCCGGTACATCACTGACGGGT
The DNA here is from genome assembly GCA_964447165.1 of uncultured Thiotrichales bacterium. GTDB lineage: Bacteria > Pseudomonadota > Gammaproteobacteria. The sequence continues at coordinate 3,146 of CAYURS010000128.1, read as the reverse complement.
GCGCCATTAATGGTTGCGGTGTATGTGCATAATGTTGTTAAGTCACAGTTACGCAATACGTTATTTGTACTTTGGTTTATTCTGGTATCAATAAAAATGTCTACGTTTGCAGCGTTTGGCGTTGATCTAAACGTTATTACAGCAATTGTGTTGCTACCAATAGCCGCCGTTGGGCATTTTATTGGGTTGAAGACACATGATGCAATTTTACGTAACGATGTGCTGTTTAAACGAGTTGTTGGGATGATGCTAGTGGTAGTGAGTGGCTTAGCTTTGTGGGATTTGTATTGAGGGCATCTCTATTAATTGCTTGTAGCCTCTGGCTTTACGTCCAATCCAGAATCAAGGCGAGCTTTTGAAGAAATGCCCATAACAATAAACATGGGCCTTTCAAGGAAGGTCAACGCTGAGTCTGGATTGGACGTAAAGCCCCGCAGGGCGAGGCCTGAAGCTCACATTTACGGCGTTGCAGCCCTTGAAAATGGAATAACCATTTTACTGCGGACTGCGCCTTGTAACGGCAAGCTTCAGGTCACGCAGAGGCTATAATCAATTAATAGAGATGCCCTGAGTTATTCATTAATAAATAGATAGCCGTAATTTTGGTGCGGCGGTGCGCGCGCTACACCACAAAGGATTACTTAATCAGAGGCTCCTTAATCTATCCATCAATAAAAGTATTACTGTCACCGTAAGGTCCTGTGGCGAAACTGTGTAAGCTACGCTCAATAGTATTGGCTTTAATACCGAGTAAAATAGCTGTTGCACATACTTGCTGTAAGCAATGATCAACTTCTTTAGGCAACAGACTCTTGAGTAGTTTGAGGTTGCTATCGATAGTGATTGTTGCCGGATGTTCTCCGTTTGCACGAATAGTTGATGTGCCTCCACTATTATTTTTTTCTAAATAGATTGAAGGCTGCGTCGAATCCGACTCGCCACACTTGCCAATTTGATACATCATTACATTTCCAAGGTCGTAGGTAGTCGGTGAACTCAAGACAACAGTATTGCGGACGGTGCGTAACAAAACATTAACCGCTTCGATGATTCCGGGGGAAATATTAGCAGGTATATCGTTTTCAACAATCGCACAAATATCGCATAAGTCATGCCCCAGTCCGTGTTGTTCAATATCTTCTGGGTTTGCATCAATTACCAGTGAATCGATGCGGGCGTCGAGTAGAATGGCGTGTGTTGCTGCTGGTAGTGACAATGAAACCTTACTAGTTGGACGACCATTAATAAAAGCCTGTCCCTTAGTGACTAAGCCAACGTGTCGGCCGCTTTGGGAGAGTATATGTGTGAGTATACGAGCGACGGCATGACGGTTGCCTGTTCCGGTCACAGCACAAATTGGTATACGGCTCTTTTCTTTATCCGGAAAAAGCATATCAACGATTGGCCCAGTAATGTCGCGAGGTTGTCCCTCTGCCGGCCACATGTGTTTGCGAAGACCCGGGCGAGAGTTTATTTCGCATATTACCCCGCCGGTTTCCCACATCGAACGATGAATATCGGTGGTTAGAAAATCAACGCCTGCAATATCGAGTCCCATCGCTTGCGCTGCTCGTATCGCTATGTCACGGTTATCTGGGTGTACCTCATCGGTAACGTCAATGGCAGTTCCTCCATCAGAGGTATTAGCGTTTCCGCGAAGATAAACAAATTCACCTTTTGATGGCACGGATTGACGATTGTATTTTAATTTTTTAAGCAAGCGGTCGGCTTCGTTATCAAGGGCAATAAGGGTCCAGGAAAAACGCGATCCGATTCCACGACGTGGATTCTGGTTGACCTGATCTACGAGTTGCTCTATCGTTTGACTTCCGTCCCCTACAACGTGTGCAGGAACACGTTGAGCGCCCGCACAAAGCTTGCCATTAATGACCAGCATGCGGTAATCGCCACCTTCAATAAATTCTTCGACCAAAACTGAACGACAATATTCGCGTGCACGTTTGTAAGCGATACGAACCTCTTCCGCATTTGTCATGCCGACACTAACGCCTCTGCCCAGATTTCCAAAAGTTGGTTTAACGACAACTGGGTAACCAATTTTTTCAGCAGACTCAACAGCCGCTCGCCAACGATAAACTCGCTCATAGCGTGGGCTTGGTAGACCTAATTCTTCTAGAATTTGGCGAGAATAGTCTTTGTTTGCAGCTATATCGTTACTAACGACGTTCGTCATCGTTGTCTTGGTCGCGCTTAGCCGCTGCTGATGACGACCATGACCGAGCTGGAGAATACGGCCCATCAATCGTCTCACCGGTACGCCACGTTCACGTGCAGATTGAATAAGAACACGATCCTGTACCGGCGGTGTATGTTGTTCAGAAAATTCACGGAAGATTTCTACAGTGTCAGTAAAGTCGACACTATCAGTGTTATCCTCGAACCACGCTGTAAAACAGAGCGCAGTGACACGAGCGGCTTCAATACAGACATCGGCTTCTTCGTAAGCGACAATCGCTTCGGATGGTTTGATTGGAATGGTGTTATCACACCGTGCACAGCTGATTTTCGCTCCAGCAATATTCTGGAATTCAATGCAAACGTGCTCAAAAAAATGATTGAGTTCGAATTCACTTTTATGGGTGAAACAATCAGGCGCACCCTGTGTACAGCGATTCTGCATAAGGCCTGGCAGTACGGCACCAAGCGCTTCAAAGAATGTTGTGAAGTGCTGCTCAATCAGGTCTTCTCGAAACCGGAGTTTGTACCGTATGACTGGGTTAGCGGAGTAGATATTGGGGCCCAAAAAAACAGAGGCCACGTCAAAATCTATGGCATGTTCTGGTTCGAAAAATGACGAATTTTCGATTGGGCTATCTTCTCGTATGATAACGAGATTGTCCTTTTTAGCTGAGGTTAGTCTATTCATTTAAATTCCATTATTTGAATGTTTTTACGGTATTAATTGAAATGGTCATAACTGTTTACGCAGCTTCAGGAAGTTGGTCTTCATTGGGTATTTGCAGGTAATCCAATCACACGGTAAAGTTCAGGAGCTTTAGGTATTGCAGGTAGTCCCATCGCACGATAAAATTCAGGAGCTTCTAGCATTCCTCGAGACGAATGCCCAACATTCGGAGCTTCAACCAACCGCCAGTTAAAAGGCCAGCCACGTTGAGCTGCAATAT
>CAYURS010000127.1:0-3798 GCA_964447165.1 uncultured Thiotrichales bacterium | reverse complement strand
CGCGATTGACTTGATCAAGCGCATTGGATAGCTCGTGCATATCAATTTCTGAAACCACATCAAATGAGGGCATAATTCACCTTTTTATTTATCCTCTTAACAACAGTTTTTCTGCGTGAGCAAGTTCTTCTGCCGAACCTTGCAATACTAACGCATCGCCTGCTTGTAGCACCATGTTTTCACTAGGCGGCGTAAACTTTTCATGACCACGGCGTACGGTATTTAATGATAACTGGCTTGTCGACAGATCAAGTGTTCCAACCGCACGCCCAATAGCGTGACTACCAGGCGGTAATACTACGGTATGTTTCCGCTCACGGCCGGCATTTTTTGTTATGTCGAGTTTATCACCACTAAAGACTTGCCGTAAGCGTTGGTATTTATTACTGCGAGCGTTTTCTATCAATCGCTTTACTTCATCTTCATCAACATCAAGCATGCGTAATAAATGACTAGCCAACATCATGCTTGCCTCCAGCGCATCGGGGACAACTTCCGAAGCGCCTGCTTGTTCTAGAGATTCAAGGTGTTCGTCATGTCGTGTTCTAACGATAATAGGAATATCGTGATGATGGCGCCTGACACTTTCAATAATGCGGGTTGCGGTATGGAAATCATCGAAGGTAATGACGAGTACTTTGGCGCGTTTGATGCCAGCCGCACTAAGCATAGCGTGATGTGTCGCATCACCGAAGTAAACTGATTCGCCTGCTTCCCATGTTTCTTTTATAACGCTTGGGTTGGTATCGAGGCCAACATAGGGAATATTTTCTTCTTTAAGAAAGCTCGCCAAATTTTGGCCAATACGGCCAAAGCCACAGAGAATGGCATGGCCTGATAAGTCGCTGCATGCATGGCTGATGTGTGTAGTTTGTAGCTGTCGACCTTTGAGGTAGGATTTTCTAAATAGCCATTTTGCTAATTTACCGTTATAGCGAATCAATATTGGCGCTAATGCCATACTAAGTATAAGTGCTGCAAGAATGGGTTGGCTGTCATCGTCGGTGAGTAAGTTCTGCTGTAGCGACAAGGTTAGTAGTGCGAAGCCAAATTCACTACCATGCGCCAACACTAAAGCGGTACGAAAGGCGACGCCATTCTCATAACCCATTACCCGCACAAGCAGTGCGATCAATAAACCCTTAACAAAAATCAGCCCAGCGACAATCAGTAAAATCCAAGGCCAGTGTTCAATCACACTGGAAATGCTTAGTAGACCGCCGACACTAATGAAAAACAAACCTAGTAAAATATCGCGAAATGGTCGTATCTCAGCTTCAATTTGATGGCGATATTCAGTTTCTCCCAACATCATTCCGGCAAGGAAGGCACCCAGCGCTAATGACAAACCAAGTGATGCGGTAGCGGCAGCAGCGGTTAGCGCGATCAACAAGGTTGTCAGGGTGAATAATTCTGAAGACTTGGCGGCAGAGACGGCATGGAAGACAGGCCTTAGAGCATAACGGCCAATGCCATACATAATGGCGAACGCCAATGCACCTTTTGCCAGTGCCTTGAGTAACTCCAGGCTTAAATTTTGACTACCATCGCTGGCTAAAATAGGAATCATGATAAGAAATGGCACAACGGCAATGTCTTGGAAAACTAATACGCTAATTGACAGGCGGCCATGGCGTGATTGCATTTCTAATTGCTCATTAAGCTGTTTGCCAACCAATGCGGTTGATGATAAGGCTACAATGGCGCCTATAATTAATGATGCCTCCCATGACATGCCGGTAAAGTAGGCAATAATTCCGCCGACGGTAACAGAAATAATAACTTGAGCGCCGCCGAGGCCAAGCACCGCAGTGCGCATGGCGACAAGTTGTGAAATGGAAAATTCAAGACCGATGGTAAAGAGCAGAAATACCACGCCGATTTCAGCCATCAAGTGAATAGCATCGCTTTCGGGTAACCAACCAAGTGCGTGAGGGCCAGATATCACACCAACAAATAAATAGCCAATAATTGGTGATAGATTGAAACGGCGTAAGGCGGCGACGGCGATGACTGACAGCGCCATTAAAATCAGTATGTCGAGAAAAATCGAATGTTGTTCCATGCTTAAAAAGCATCATTGCTACGATGCGTGTGTCTCTTGTCCATTTCAATAAACAGTGATCAGAAAAATGTAAAATCAGTGCCACATTAGCTATACCAAATATAGCAGTTTATGATAATTAATGTGACATATGATTTTTTGTTGGACATTTCGTTGTGGTAAGAGTATTAAAATAAGTTAGTGCGATATTGTGTGTGCTAGTAGCACATAGGATATGTTTTAGTAAAGGAGGTGTGTATGGCTATTGCGGTAGCACTTCGAGATTATCTCGACTGCTCTGGTATTCGCTATGGAGTTGTTGGACATCCTTATTCCATTACCAGTATGCAGACGGAGCGAGCCACCCATATCCATGGTAAGCAGTTAGCTAAAGCCGTGGTTTTGCAAGATGATGAGCATTATGTTGTTGTAGAGCACTGCCAACAGACAAACGTATCCAATTGGGTGCGCTGCGACGTAGGTATCAACGTGTTCTGAGTTTGGCGACAGAAGAAGATGTCGAATGCTTGTTTTTTGATTGTGCGCCAGGCGCAACCCCAGCGTTGGCTAAGGCCTATGGTGCCGAGGTGATTTATGATGACAGCATTGCCGATAATGAAGGTATCTATTTTGAAGGCGGCACGCACACAGATTTAGTACACCTCCGTACAGATGACTTCATGGGTCTATTGAGTGATGCGACGCATGGCAGTTTTTGTCGCTCTGAATAAGACTGGATTAGGGGTTGTTACCTGTAGAAGCGATAGGGAGCAGGCGTCTCCAATGCCATTAATGAATTTTTGTATACTATTGGTTGTGTGATTAAACGCTTAGTTGCGCTACTATAGTTTGCTGATCATATCTGAGCGATAATTTTATGTCTGAATCTGATCTCAATGTTTTATTAGCGCAATTGCACAAGAAATTGAATGATGTGCAAGGTGTGCAAAGTATCGATGACGAAACACGCCGCATGCTCGGTATTGTTTCGCAGGATATTGCCATTGTCTTGAGGCGTCACTCGATGTCATCAGAAAAAAATGAGCAAGAAAGTATAGGTAGCCATAGCCTGAAGAGAATGGCAGTTGAGTTTGAAGCTGAGCATCCTCGTTTAGCGCACACCTTGAATGATATCGCCGATTCGCTAGCAAAAATTGGTATTTAAAGGGTCTTTGATTACGTTATGAATGCGTATTTCATATTTAGGGAACCTTTGGTTGAGTTATGACCAGCTGCCTTGGGTTTAAAACCAATTTTGTCCAGACTTAATTAAAGGTTTCTTAGTTTTAGTATGTTGCGAATTGTTTTCCTGGGCGTAGTTATATTTAGTATTCCCCTGTCTGCTTGTAGTCATTTTAATCAACAAGCTGCTGTCATTTCTCAGCAGCAGCTTATTGCGTATAAGGCATTGAGCATTGACACACTTACCGTAAAAGTTACCGAACAAGGTGATTTAGCAGCGACCGTGGAGTTGGCACGGCGCTACGCATCAGGTGATGGGGTTGAGCAGAATGGTGACACTGCATTACGGCTATATCAGGTCGTAATAAAGTCGGACGTTGGCGGCAACGTGCCCTCGGAGTTTACAGTGGTTTCACAGACACGAATTGGTAGGCTCTATCTAGATGGGGTACCACCAATCAAGCAAGATTTTATCGAAGCTTTTTTGTGGTTTGATCGCGTGATTAATCGCCACGGTAAATATGTCAGTGTCGATAACGAAGCTGTCTTACGCTATCATAATTTTGCGCGAC
>CAYURS010000126.1:0-3801 GCA_964447165.1 uncultured Thiotrichales bacterium | reverse complement strand
CTTCTGCGCCAGCGTCTCCGCCGGCGACTACAACGGGCACTTCATCAGATACTTCGCTCGTTAATTCAACGTGTCCTCGGGGTGCAACTACCTCATCGGAAGCATCATCACCGACATTAAGCTCAAGACCAAATTCATCTTCCAGATCTTTTGATGCCTCATCATAAAGTGCTTCCGCACCTTCATCCTTATCCTCATTCAGCACATCGGCAGTCGGCACGTCCATCTCTAAGTCAATATCAGCATAGTCATCATCTACACCAGCATCACTATCGTCGGTGTCGTCCAGCTCATCAAAGCCTTCTAGGCTATCAAATTCAGCAGCAGTGGCACTATCTTCATTGAACAGGTGATGCTCAGGTGCTAACTCTAAACCCATTGCATTGACTTGTGACCATACGGCCTCATCCTCACTAAGCAGCACATGGTGCTCATCAACACTACTGATAAACGCTGGGATATTCTTTGCGCCATGGTAGACCTCAAGCAACTTCGCCTTAAGGTCAACACGACTCGACTCATTATCAATAGCATGCTTGAGTAGTGTCTCGGCCTTGTCATAACGCTGATAGGAGATATAAACATCGGCTTCGCCAAGCACATCGGCTATCTCACCGTCTACAACACCAATACCAAATGTATCTTCCTCGATTGCTTCGATAACGTCGTCAACATTATTCATTTGCGGTGCAGCAAATTCTTCAAACTGTGCTTCTGCCGCAACCCGACGACGGCGCACGATAAAACCAAGAATAGCTAGCAAGGCGATAACTCCACCAATAATATTGTAGATCAGGGGATTATCTTTGTAGTGCTGAAGAATATTCTCAGGCTGTAATGCTTCTTTAATTGAATCCAGCGAAATATTAGAGAAGAAATCAGTCGTCTTGTCTTTTATTGAGCTACCAATATCGCTAGCATTCTTAAGTACCGTATCAAGCATGTTTGGGGCACTAATACTATCGCCTTCAGCACTTTCTTGAGGGCTAACGGACTCTAATACCTCTGCTTCATCTTTAACCATGTCTGTTTCAGAAGTCGCCTCTTCTGTCACTGTGCCACTTTCATCTACAGTGGCAACATTAGGCTCTATAATTCCACCCATCATTTCTATCTCTTCTGCGGGCTCGAGCGGCAATGTCTCAATAACGCCTGCGGCAGTGGATTCAGTGGCACTATCACTAGCTACCGTATCAGTCGGCTCAGCAAGCTTTTGCTGAAGCTGCGTCAGGGTATCGTCTTTTAATTGCAGCGCTCGCTGCATGGCCGTAATCTGTTCTTCAAGCCCAGTCATACGCTCACGCAATTGAACATTTTGCTCACGCGAAGCTTCAACAGCGAAAGTCGTTAGTTCAAGCTCTTCACGAAGTTCACTAATATCGCCACTAACACCACTCACCTGAGAAACACCACCTTGCGTCGCACTGTCTTCAAGGGCATCATCCGCTAGCAGTCGCAGGCCACCTTCAGGGGCAGCATCCCCTTCGGATCCTTCGGGTGACGTAACACCCTCTTCTAAGTTGGCTGTGTTATCGCCAACAGATACGGCAACCGCTTGCTGTTTATCAATTTGGCCGCGTGCGGCACGACGTGCTTGCTTGGCAACCAGCCAATCTTGGTATTGACGACTGGTTTCAGCTATCGCCTGTTTATGACTTAATTCAGCAATAACTGACTGATCTTCGATGCGTAATGTTTTGCCGCGCTTAAGATTATTAATATTGTCATTACCAAAGGCATCCGGGTTTTCTTTTAGTAATGCAAGCATCATTTGCTGAATCGATACATCGTCGCTTGGGCGCATTGAGTCAGCGATATTCCACAGTGTGTCGTTAGCGCTAACAGGGCCAAAAACCAAATCACTGGTGCTGACGACATTTGCCGTCGTCGTTGGCTCAATAAGGCCACCGCCACTAAATGAAGGCTCTTGCTGACGACGAGGCGCTGATGCAGGGGCAACGCTTGGGGCACGGTTTACCGTTGGGGCTTGTATTGGCGCAGCACGTTCAGTAGTAATCGTTGGCGGATCAAGTAGTACGGTATATTCACGTAATAAACGCCCGGCAGGCCAGTTCGCCTCAAGAACAAAATCAACAAAAGGTTCTCGAACAGGCCGACTAGACGTTATCTTGATATAGGGTTTGGCACCATCAAGGCTAATAATTTCAAACTTGAGATCGTTGAGAAACGGCAACCGCACGGCACCAATTCGGTCAAAGTCAGCGTTTGAGGCAAGCCCAACACGCAAGCCTTCAAGCTCGGCCTCATTCCTGGCAACAAGCTTAATTGTCGCATCAAAGGGTTGGTTCAAGCCTGAGTTTAACTCAATATTACCCAAACCCAGAGCCGATGTTTGTGCGCTATAAAACACAAACCATGTAATCAATATTACTATCAGTTTTCTGGACATGCGCGCCTCTATTTTCATCTTAGCGAATTCATATTGTCGCGACAAGCGCGATACGGTACAGCATCTAATGGCAAAACTATTGAGCCCTATTCCCTAAAAAAATCAGTTCAAGTAGTCTTTTACCAAAATTTCAGCTATTTGAACACTGTTGAGTGCAGCACCCTTACGCAGGTTGTCAGCAACCAGCCAAAGATTCAATCCACGTTCGTGAGAAATATCATCACGAATACGGCCAACGTAGACGGCGTCACTACCCGCCCCTTCTATCGCTGCTGTTGGATAACCACCATCACAACGTTCATCTATTACCACCACACCCGGCGCCACCTTAAGCAGCTTACGCGCCTGCTCTGCGCTCAATTTAGTGCGCGTTTCAATGTGCACTGCTTCAGAGTGACCATTGACCACAGGCACCCTAACCGTTGTGGGGTTAATACGGATAGCGTCATCTTCCATGATTTTCTTAGTTTCCCAGACCATTTTCATTTCTTCCTTGGTATAGCCATTATCCTGGAAGACATCAATATGGGGCAACACATTGAAAGCAATCTGCTGTGGATAAACCTCAGCCTGGGTATTTTTACCCGCAATAACCGCTGAACTTTGCCCCATCAACTCATCGATTGCGGCCTTTCCCGTACCGGAAACAGCCTGATAGGTACAGACATTAATACGATCAATGCCCGCCGCATCATAAATCGGCTTTAAGGCCACCATCATCTGAATAGTAGAACAATTGGGGTTGGCTATAATGCCTTTTTTTTTGTGATGGGCAATCGCATGAGGATTAACCTCTGGCACAACCAGTGGAATATCGTCGTCATAACGAAACCGTGAGGTATTATCAATGACCACGCAACCAGCAGCAACAGCCTTAGGTGCATACACATCAGAGACACTGGCACCGGCAGAGAACAAACCGATTTGCACCTTTGAGAAATCAAACTGGGCAAGGTTTTCAACGACCACCTCTTCACCACGAAAGCTTACTACTGAACCCGCAGAGCGCGCACTGGCAAGTGGGTATAAACGACCCACCGGAAAATGGCGCTCTGCCAATATGCTCATCATGACCCTGCCTACATTACCCGTAGCGCCAACCACGGCAATATCAAATACTTTTTGTGACATTATTTTATCCTGGAAATCCTAACTTGATATGCCTAATTAAGCTGCATGAAGCTTGGCGACAACCGCGTCGCCCATCTCATTTGTCGAAATTTGAGTTAACCCACCTGAAATAATATCCCCGCTCGGCATAATGTCTACAGTACGCAAGCCATCGTCTAACACCGCATTAATTGCATTCTCAATCAATAACGCTGCCTCAGTATTATCTAAGCTATGACGCAACATCATGGCAACAGACAAAATCGTTGCTAAGGGATTGG
>CAYURS010000125.1:0-3808 GCA_964447165.1 uncultured Thiotrichales bacterium | reverse complement strand
TGCGTGACCTATCTATTATTGCCACGCCGCCTAAACAACGTGTTGCGATCAAGACATTTGTCTGCGAGTGGAATGACCAACTGTTAAAAGAAGCTATGTGGCGCGAAATCAAACGTGGCGGGCAAATTTATTTTGTTCATAATAAGGTTGAAGATATTGAGCGTATCGCACGCCGTATTAAAGAACTGCTGCCCGAAGCTGAAGTCGAAGTAGCGCATGGTCAAATGCGTGAACGTGACTTAGAGAAGATCATGCTCAACTTTTATCACCAGCGTTTCCATGTGCTAATCTGCACAACAATTATCGAAAGCGGTATTGATGTGCCAACAGCAAACACTATTATTATTAACCGAGCAGATCGTTTTGGCTTAGCGCAACTATATCAATTACGTGGTCGTGTTGGCCGTTCACATCATCGTGCTTATGCCTATTTGCTGGTGCCTGATAAATCAGTCATTACGCCAGATGCAGCCAAGCGACTTGAGGCAATTGAGTCACTTGAAGAGTTGGGGGCTGGCTTTACCCTAGCAACACATGATCTTGAAATTCGTGGCGCAGGTGAATTGCTAGGCAGCGAACAAAGTGGCCAAATACATGAAATTGGTTTTTCTATGTATTCACAATTACTCGAACGTGCTGTCAATGACCTTAAATCAGGAAAAATCCCTGACTTTGATAAGCCGTTAAAACACGGTTGTGAGGTTGATCTACGTATCCCTGCACTTATCCCTAACGATTATTTGCCTGATGTACACACGCGCCTGGTTATCTATAAGCGTATTGCTAATGCAAGCAGCATAGAAACCCTGAATGAATTGCAAGTCGAAATGATTGACCGGTTTGGTCTGCTACCAGAACACACAAAAACACTATTTCGTGTTAGTGAAATCAAAATCCAAGCTGAAGCCATAGGTATTTGTAAAATTGAAGCAGGTGCAACATCGGGACGTATCTTGTTTAATCCTGAACCCGACATTGAACCAATGGCGATTATAAAATTAATGCAGGAAACGCACGGGAACTATCGTATGGATGGCCCGGAAACACTGCGTTTTAAAGATGATATGGAAGAAGTTCATGCACGCTTTAGTTGTGTTGAACGGCTTGTCGATACGCTCACCGAAAAGTAATGGCGTCATAAAACGGGCTGGACATGACACTGCTCACTATGGAGCGAGATACTGCAGATCAATTGATGATGGCAGTGTTGAAAATTTTCAAGGTCGCTTATGTCGATAGCGGGCCAGCGATAAGCTGGCTTATATAATTTATGCCTCGAATCAAGTCATACAGATGCGCATTTTAAAGCAATTTTTCGAGTATGTCGCGAGCAATCCTAGGATTGAACTTGCCTGGCCGCTGACGCTGCTGTCACGCATAAGCGTCGATGAGGGTTGCTTTTTATTTTCTTATATTGTATAGACTATTACTGATATGAACTCTTTTCACCAAAGAAACAGACGAGCATTGCTATTGTGGAGCTTATTACTCTGCCTGGCACTGCTTTGCGCGCAAGGCGTTAAGCTGCACGTTCATAATCTGGATCATGGGCATGATAACCACCATAGCTATGCCATTAATGACGCTGGTGATCACATCCACTTGAGTAAAGCTCATTTTACTCACGATACATCCCACAACGACCATCATGGTGGGGTAGTCTCCGAGGTCGATATCAGTCCTGATGGGCTATTGAAAAACGTCCAGAATAATTTTTTTTCGATAGCGCTATTCGCGCTATTTTTTACTTCGATGATATTTATCTCTTCACGGCAGCCCGTTCAGCACTGTCGGGAGAGCAAACTCATCCTTCATAGCTACTATGTCCTTTCTCCGCCTTTACGGGCGCCACCACAGCATTGAAACCTTTCTGAGAACGTCTGTCGTAATTTAGCATCAAGGCTAAGCTACACGGATTGATTTGCTACGCTTTTTTATGGCTGCAATCCATCGAATATTTTATCTCAGAAGAATGTCCTCTCTGTTTTTTCGATTTCGCTCCTTTGTTGGACGATGCGCAACATCGTTATGAATGAAATCGAAAACCAATTAAATTTTTAAAAATAAGTCGTTGCGACTGCACTTTATCAAGCGTATGCAAGGAGTTTGTAATGTGGGTATCTTTTTTTATGCCGAGCCAGATTAGCAAGCGATCTGCTACGTTTTATTTAATATTACTCAGTACAACCGCCGCTACTTATGTTAGCGCAGCCCCCAGTTTAGATGCTGGTAAGCGTACGATTAGCCTGCACGAAGCGGTTACCAAAACCATTGAACATAACCCGGATTTACGGGCATTTGATTACCAACTTAAAGCACAACAAGGACAAGTACTGCAAGCGGGGTTGGCTCCCAGCCCTGAATTAAGCTTGCAACTAGAAGATGTGTTGGGCACCGGCAACAACAAAGGCGTGGAGAGTGCCGAAACAACCCTCAGTATTGGTTGGGTGCTTGAACGCGGCGTCCGCCAGCGTTACGTTGATGCTGCACAAGCGGGTTCCTCCTTAATCGAAATTGAAGCAGATATCAAACAACTCGATGCTGCTGCTGAAACAGCACGCCGTTATCTTGTTAGTTTGGCATACCAAGCACGCAGGGTGAATGCGGACAAAACTGTTCAGCTCGCAGAAGAGACCATTAAATCGGTATCCAAACGCGTAAAAGCAGGTAAGACACCTGAAGCGGAACTCTCCAGAGCACAAGCAGAACTGGCACGTAGAAAACTGCAACGTGAAGATATTGACCATGAGCTGCGATCAGCGAATCGTCGCTTGGCGGCTCAGTGGGGAGAAACGATGCCCACCTTTGCAGAGGTTGAGGGTGACATTACCGATCTTTTCCAAATCGCATCATTTGAAACACTCAAATCACGGCTACCACAAAATCCTGAGTTTGACCGGCTATTGTCAAACCAGCTTTTAAAAAAGGCGGAGTTACAGCTTGCACTGGCGCAAGAGAAACCAAGCTGGCGTGTCAATGCGGGGGTTCGTCACCTCAACAGCAGCAATGACCAAGCCTTGGTCGCAGGCATTAGCATTCCCTTTGGTGAACGTACCCGTAACCCAGGTCGTATTACGGCAGCACGCGCTAATCTGGCTCAAACAAATAGTGAAGATCACGCCACACGCGTTCGTATCGAAACCGCGCTCTACGTGATGTATGAAGAACTGCAACACAGTTTGCATGTGATCAATACGCTACAGGGTGAGATTATCCCACCACTTGAACAGGCGCTAACAGAGACCCGCCGAGCATATAATCTTGGACGCTATAGCTATCTGGAATTGCGCAGCATTCAAGCAGAATTGCTGAGCGCACACAACGTGTTGATTGAATCAAGCATCGATGCTCACCGCAACATGATTGAAATTGAACGATTGACGGGCGTGCGCATCGCGCAACCGAAAACAAATCCATGAGGTCTCAAATGAACAGTACAATACAATACGCTCACACACGTCCGTGTACTTTTCTGCATAAGACCATCCGTGGCAAAAACTCTGCGCGAGCGATTTGCATGCCTCTGCTACCCCTACTATTGGTCACATTCCTGGCGGCTTGTGGTGGCACGAATTCAGAAGAAGCGATGTCCTCCAAAGGAGTCCATGGCGAAACAGCCCTATCAGAACAAGCGCCAGAAACAGAAAAAGGCCCGCATCGAGGACGGTTATTAAAGGATAGGGATTTCACCCTAGAACTTTCCATTTTCGAGACGGGTGTGCCCCCTGAATTCCGTGCCTGGGCAACAAAAAACGGTAGTGTGCTAGCGCCTGAAGCAGTAGACCTTAACATTACATTAACTCGTCTA
>CAYURS010000124.1:0-3829 GCA_964447165.1 uncultured Thiotrichales bacterium | reverse complement strand
CCCTTCAACGGTTTTCAAGACCGCCGCTTTCGACCACTCAGCCACCTCTCCGAAACTTTTACTCACACTTCGGGTCCGAAGAAAGTACTAGTCTTTTTAGGACTTTGCAAGCCAAGGCGTACTTGAAAGTGGCAAAATTGAACATATATTTTTATCAAGCTTGGAAATAACTTCAGTTGTCGTTAAAATAAGACGATACAAGACATTATCAACGGGGTACTCAAATGAATGTTATAGGTTCTAATACTGCGCTCAGCGGTGTAGTGGTTAACAAGGTACTGCGCAATACCTTTACATTGCTATCAATGACGTTGTTGTTTAGTGCTGTCGCTGCCGGCGTGTCAATGGCATTGAACGTGCCCTATATGGTCAGCTTTGGTTGTTCTATTGTCGCGCTGCTTATGCTTTGGTTCGTGATTCCTCGTGTTGCCAATTCGTCCATGGGTCTTGTTGCAGTCTTTGCTACCACTGGCTTACTTGGTTTTGGTCTTGGCCCGATCTTGAATCACTATCTGGCACTACCTAACGGCGGCCAATTGGTCATGACTGCTATGGGCGGCACCGCTGTTATCTTTTTGGGCTTGGCCGGTTATGCGTTAACCACACGCAAAAATTTCCGCTTTATGGGCGCCTTCCTTTTCGTTGGTATTTTGGTTGCATTTCTAGCGGGGATTGGAGCACTTGTCTTTAACATGCCGGGCTTATCATTAGCTGTCTCAACCATGTTTATATTGCTAATGTCTGGCCTGATTCTCTATCAAGTCAGTGAAATTATTCATGGTGGCGAAACTAATTACATTATGGCAACTGTCACACTTTATGTGGCAATTTACAATATGTTCACTAGTCTTCTACACATCCTTGGGGCCTTTCGCGGTGGTGACTAGACAGGCTACTAAACTAGCTGAATAATAAAAAGCCCTGTCTATCAGGGCTTTTTTATGTCTATGCAATCCTAAGTATTAAACCAACTTAGGCTGTCGTGAAGTTTAACGACATCACCGATAATTGTCAGTGTCGGTGCGTGAATGTCTCTGTTTTTAATATCAGCCTGCAACGTTGATAGCGTCGCCGTGATCACATCCTGATCAACCGTTGTACCACGTGACACCAATGCCACTGGTGTATCGTGCGACATACCATGCTCGATTAATTTATTACACAGCACATCGATATTAGTCAGGCTCATATAGACCACAACGGTTTGCTGTGGCTGCACTAATTGCGGCCAATTAAGTTGTAGCTCACCTTCTTTCAAATGACCGGTAACAAACACAACCGATTGCGCATAATCCCGATGCGTTAACGGAATTCCAGCATAACAAGCACAACCTGAAGCAGCGGTAATGCCAGGCACAATCTGAAAAGGGATGCCTTGCTCAGCAAGCGTTGCTACTTCTTCACCACCACGGCCAAAAATAAATGGGTCGCCGCCCTTCAGGCGTAATACACGCTTACCTTTAAGCGCTAGACGCGCCAAGGTGTCATTAATTTCTTCTTGTCGTACAGCATGATAGGCTCGACGTTTACCGACATAGACGCGCTCTGCCTCACGCCTAACTAAATTTAGAATTTCTGGTGCAACCAAACGATCATAGAGCACCACATCGGCCTGCTGCATTAAACGCAAGGCACGAAAGGTCAGCAAATCGGGGTCACCTGGGCCAGCACCAACCAAATAGACTTCGCCACATTGCACATCCTTGGCATCGGCCAGCGTTTGTTCAACTAATTGTTCTGCATCTGCGTTTCGCCCACTGAACACCAATTCACTGACAGAACCTTGCAATAGGCTCTCCCAAAAAGCACGGCGCGCCTGAGGCAGCGTTATTTTTTTTCTTAGCTTATGACGAAACTTGGCAATTAACTTTGCCAAATGACCATAGCGTGAGGGAATCAGCGTTTCTAAGCGTGCGCGTAGCAAACGTGCCAAGATTGGAGAACGTGCGCCACTAGACACTGCGATCACAACCGGATCACGGTCAATAACACTGGGTAAGATTACGCTGCATAAATCAGGCGCATCAACTACATTAACAGGTATGACAAGTGTATGAGCTTGCTCTGCGACATGTCGATTAAGCTCAGCATTATCAGTCGCTGCTATAATCAAGCGATAGTCGGCATCAATATCAGTGTCTCGGT
Source organism: uncultured Thiotrichales bacterium (assembly GCA_964447165.1). Classification (GTDB taxonomy): domain Bacteria; phylum Pseudomonadota; class Gammaproteobacteria. Next base: position 1,684 of record CAYURS010000124.1, on the reverse strand, counting down.
ACTCACGAGCGATATAATCTAGCGCACCATCATCCACCAAGACTTGTAAATTAGTCGATAAATGCGGGGAAATTACCGTAATTTTAGCGCCGGCACGCAATAAAGCCCCTGCTTTACGTGCAGCAACAGCACCGCCACCGACAATCAAACAAGGTGCATCAATCAGCTTGGTAAATAAAGGAAAATAATCCATACACTTTTAAAATTCTTGCAGTTAAAACACTCTAGGAGCCTGTCGGACTTAGGATGAATCTTTCTCGAGGCGCTGCTGGCCACGCATATAAGGCTGTAACACTACTGGAATATTAATGCTGCCATCTTCATTTTGGTGGTTTTCCATTAGCGCCAACAAAGTACGGCCTACCGCCAGACCAGAACCATTAACAGTATGCACCAGCTCAGGCTTGCCGGTGTCAGGGTTACGCCAGCGCGCTTTTAAACGTCGCGCCTGGAATGACTCAAAATTACTGCATGAGGAGATTTCACGATAGGTGTTTTGCGCTGGTAACCACACTTCAAGGTCGTAAGTCTTCGCTGCTGAAAAACCGGTATCACCACCGCAAAGCACCATGACACGATAAGGCAGCTCTAAATTTTGCAGTATAGTCTCAGCATGACCCGTCAATTCTTCCAGTGCCTCATAAGACTGCTCAGGCTTAACGATCTGCACCATCTCTACTTTCTCAAATTGATGCTGGCGAATCAAACCGCGCGTATCTTTGCCATACGATCCGGCTTCACTGCGAAAACAGGGTGTGTGTGTCACGAGTCGTTGCGGCAAACTTGCTGCATCGAGAATTTGATCGCGGACGAGGTTGGTGACGGGTACTTCTGCGGTGGGAATCAAATAATAATTAGACTCACCATCAGCCTTACTGGAAATCTTAAATAGATCTTCTTCAAATTTTGGTAACTGTCCGGTACCCTTCAAACTCTCGCTATTGACCAGATACGGCACATAGACTTCGGTATAACCATGTTGGTCAATATGCGTATCAAGCATGTACTGAATCAGTGCGCGCTGCAAACCTGCCAAACTACCACGTAAGCTGCTAAAACGGCTGCCTGCAATTGCCGCAGCACGTTCAAAATCCAGCTGGCCAAGCGCCTCACCTAATTCAACATGATCTTTAACTGCAAAAGCAAATTCGCCTGGCGCACCAACACGGCGAAGCTCAACATTATCTTCTTCGCTCTTGCCTTTGGGCACACTGTCATGCAATAAATTTGGCACACCCATTAATAAACTATCAAGCTCTAACTGAATGCCATCGAGATGACTAGAAATGGTTTTTAATTTGTCCCCAAGACCGGCAATCTCATCTTTGAGTGGTTGAATATCTTCACCAGCGGCTTTCGCCTGACCAATGGCTTTAGAACGTTGATTACGCTCTGCCTGCAAGGTTTGTGTCTCAATCTGGGCTTGTTTTCTTTTCTCTTCAAGGCTACGGATTTTATCGACATCCAGCGTGAAACCACGTTTTCGCAAACGCCCTGCAACGGCATCAATATCATCACGTATTAAACGAATATCTAACATACTAAAATTTCCGAAATAGTAAATAAACTTTTATAGATTGGCGTACCAGGCGCGCGCGACGAAAAACCCTAGCCATGCTGCAGCGATACAGGTGACGACACTGACAACGCTGTTTAATCCGGCTTTGGCAAATTCACCTGCTTC
>CAYURS010000123.1:0-3846 GCA_964447165.1 uncultured Thiotrichales bacterium | reverse complement strand
CGATCTGGTTATCGATGGTTCTGTCACCAGCAAATTGAACAAACTTAATCTGGCTTTAGGCCACTAAAATATAGTTATTTAAGGGGATCAAACCATGGCGTTATCAGCCTCAGAGATCAGCGAGCTCATTAAAAAACGTATCGAGAATTTTGATACGACAACCGAAGCCCGTACCGAAGGTACCATCGTCAGTGTTACTGACGGTATCGTTCGTGTTCACGGCCTGGCCGACGTTATGTCGGGTGAGATGCTTGAATTTCCCGGCGATACTTTTGGTATGGCGCTGAACGTCGAGCGCGATTCTGTCGGTATCGTTGTGTTGGGTGACTACCTTCATTTAAAAGAAGGTGACAGCGTTAAATGTACTGGCCGTATTCTTGAAGTGCCGGTGGGTGAAGCGCTGTTAGGCCGCGTTGTTAACGCTCTCGGCGTACCCATAGATGGCAAAGGTGCTATTGAAACCCCGCATAGCTCACCAATTGAAAAGGTAGCACCGGGTGTGATTGCCCGTAAATCTGTTGATGAGCCAGTGCAAACGGGACTGAAAGCGATTGATGCCATGGTGCCTATAGGCCGTGGTCAGCGCGAGTTGATTATTGGTGATCGCCAGACGGGCAAGACAGCGGTAGCGATTGATACCATTATTAACCAAAAAAGCACCGGCATTAAATGTATCTATGTGGCGATTGGTCAAAAGGCCTCATCGGTTGCTGCCGTAGTACGCAAGCTGGAAGAGCACGGCGCGATGGATCACACCATAGTTGTTGCTGCCACCGCAGCCGACTCAGCAGCGATGCAGTTTATTGCACCTTACGCTGGTTGCTCCATGGGCGAGTATTTCCGCGATCTTGGTCAGGATGCATTGATTGTTTATGATGATTTGACCAAGCAAGCTTGGGCTTACCGTCAAGTATCTTTGTTGCTACGTCGTCCACCAGGCCGCGAAGCCTATCCGGGTGATGTGTTTTATCTCCATTCACGTTTGCTTGAGCGTGCTGCGCGCGTTAACGCCGAACATATTGAGAAAATTACCGACGGTAAAGTGAAAGGCAAAACTGGCTCATTAACCGCATTACCTATTATTGAAACACAAGGTGGTGACGTATCGGCCTTCGTGCCGACTAACGTGATTTCGATTACCGATGGTCAGATTTATCTCGAAAGTGATTTATTTAACTCCGGTATTCGTCCAGCCATTAACGCCGGTTTGTCCGTGTCACGTGTTGGTGGTGCAGCCCAAACCAAGATTATTAAAAAGCTCGGTGGTGGTGTACGTCTTGATTTGGCGCAGTATCGCGAGCTGGCAGCGTTTGCCCAGTTTGCATCGGATCTCGATGATACAACTCGCGCCCAGTTAGAGCGTGGTCAGCGTGTCACAGAGTTAATGAAACAGCCGCAGTACTCGCCTTTGAGTGTGGCTGAGCAAGCGGTATCGCTCATTGCGGCTAACGAAGGCTTTCTTGATGATGTTGAACTCAGCAAGATTGTTAGCTTCGAGGCGGCATTGCATAGTTATATGAAATCTTCACACAACGACTTGCTTGATAAAATTAACGCATCAGGCGATTTTGGTGATGAAATCAAAGACGGTTTAAAGTCTGCCATCAGCAGTTTTAAATCAACCGGTACTTGGTAGGCATTAGGTATAACCGAGAATAAATCATGGCTGTAGGTAAAGAAATTCGCACAAAGATCAAGAGCGTAAAAAATACGCAAAAGATCACCCGTGCTATGGAAATGGTTGCGGCCAGCAAGATGCGCAAGGCGCAAGATCGCATGGCGGCATCACGGCCTTATGCTGATAAAATGCGCAACGTGATCGACCATCTTGCCCATGCCAATCCGGAATATAAGCACCCTTATATGCAGGTGCGCGATGTTAAGCGTGTCGGTTTTATTGTTATCTCATCTGATCGTGGTCTTTGTGGCGGCTTGAACAGCAACTTGTTCAGAAAAGCTATTGTCACAATGAAAGAATTTGATGAGCAGAAAATCGACATGACGTTCTGCACCATCGGCACTAAGGCCGCCGGGTTTTTCAAACGCGTTGGCGGTAACATTGTTGCGCAGACGGCAAACCTGGGTGATAGGCCGCAGCTAGCGGATTTGATCGGCAGTGTTAAGGTCATGCTCGATGCTTTTGATGAGAGCGAAATTGATCAACTGTTTTTGGTCTACAACGATTTTGTTAATACCATGACTCAAAACCCAACAGTCGAGCAATTATTGCCGATTGAGCCGAAAGAAGATAAAGAGCTTGAGCACCATTGGGACTATATCTATGAGCCTGAAGCCAAGATCGTCATGACCCAGCTGCTAACACGTTATATCGAGTCCTTAGTGTACCAAGGCGTGGTGGAAAACCTCGCCAGTGAGCAGGCTTCACGTATGGTCGCAATGAAGTCAGCCTCTGATAACGCTGGCGATTTGATCAATGACCTGGAGTTGGTCTATAACAAGGCGCGTCAGGCGGCGATTACACAGGAAATTTCCGAGATTGTGGGTGGTGCTGCGGCGCTTAGTTAGGGCTGTTGTGCGCAAAAGATTTGTAAGTACGGTTAAACCCCGTACGGTAAAACTAGTTAAGGGGTATCGATAAGATGAGTTCAGGAAACGTAGTTCAAATCATCGGCGCGGTAGTGGATGTTCAGTTCCCATCTGACGCCATGCCGAGGGTCTACGACGCATTAATGGTCGACGACGCTGGCCTGACACTTGAAGTGCAGCAGCAGTTGGGTGACGGCATTGTGCGTACCATCGCCATGGGTACTACAGAAGGTTTGCAGCGCGAAAAAAGCGTTAGCAATACCGGCGAGCCTATTACTGTGCCCGTCGGTACCAAGACCCTAGGTCGCATCATGGATGTGCTGGGCAAACCGATTGACGATAAAGGCCCAATCGGCGCAGACGTTAGCTGGTCTATTCACCGTGCAGCACCGGCGTATGAAGAGCTATCTGCTTCTACCGAACTATTAGAAACCGGTATTAAAGTGATCGACCTGATCTGCCCCTTTGCTAAAGGCGGTAAGGTCGGATTGTTCGGTGGTGCCGGTGTCGGTAAGACCGTCAATATGATGGAGCTTATTCGTAACATTGCCCTCGAGCACAGTGGTTACTCCGTATTCGCCGGTGTTGGTGAGCGTACACGTGAGGGTAATGACTTCTACCACGAAATGACCGACTCCAATGTTATCGACAAGGTATCGCTGGTATATGGTCAGATGAACGAGCCACCGGGTAACCGTCTGCGCGTTGCCTTGACCGGCTTAACCATGGCCGAATACTTTCGTGACGAAGGCCGTGACGTATTGTTGTTTATTGATAACATCTATCGTTATACCCTGGCCGGTACTGAAGTCTCCGCCTTATTGGGTCGTATGCCTTCTGCCGTGGGCTATCAGCCTACCCTTGCCGAAGAAATGGGCAAGCTACAAGAACGTATTACCTCAACTAAGACCGGATCAATTACCTCCATTCAGGCCGTTTACGTGCCTGCCGATGACTTGACCGATCCCTCCCCTGCCACCACCTTTGCCCATTTGGATGCAACGGTAGTGTTATCACGTAATATTGCCGAGCTGGGCATTTACCCTGCGGTGGATCCATTAGATTCAAGCAGTCGTCAGCTTGACCCCTTAGTGGTTGGCCAAGATCATTACGAAACCGCACGTTCAGTGCAGATGACCTTGCAGCGTTATAAAGAGCTAAAAGATATTATTGCGATTTTGGGTATGGATGAACTGTCTGAAGAAGACAAACAGACAGTAACGCGCGCACGTAAAATTCAGCGTTTCTTGTCACAACCGTTCTTCGTAGCCGAAATATTTACCGGCTCACCAGGTAAGT
>CAYURS010000122.1:0-3856 GCA_964447165.1 uncultured Thiotrichales bacterium | reverse complement strand
AGGTGCGGCACAAAGGTAAGCCACAAAACCCGTTAAAGTGGATGGTGGCGAGACGCTAGTGCTCTATCCATGTGATAATTACGGATTCAGCGTTGCGTCTCTTAACAAGGGAGCAACCCTTGCCTACGAGGCCCCGCCTTGCCGTGGACATTGCTAAGCTAACTGAGCTCGCACACTCACATGGATAGAGCACTCGACATACAAGGTCAGACTGATTTTGGTAAACTATTTTGATGCCGCTACCTACTGTAGATAGCTGGCTGTAGCTTGATGTAAACAAGTGAAGGATCAAACGGAGTAATGGGTATGAATTCCAGAGCACGTAATATGCTCGTCTTAACAATTGGCGTTGTCTTGGGTGTTTCGTTGGCACTAGGGCAGGGTGTTTTCGCTAAGCGTGAGGCGGCTCAGCTACCTCTTGACGAGCTACGTGCATTTACCGAGGTTTTCGGCAAGATTAAAGAAGAATATGTTGAGGAAATCTCAGACGAGAAATTATTAGAAGATGCGGTCAAAGGCATGCTCAGCGGCCTTGACCCACATTCAGCCTATCTTGATACCGAAGCATTCACTGAGCTGCGTGTCGGCACCTCAGGTGAATTTGGTGGTCTTGGCATCGAAGTGAGTATGGAAGACGGCTTTGTTAAAGTGATCACCCCGATTGACGATACCCCAGCCGCACGCGCAGGCGTGCAAGCCGGTGATTTAATTATTCGTCTGGATGAGACGCCGGTTAAAGGTATGTCTTTAAACGATGCCGTTAAGATCATGCGCGGCAAACCGGGTACCGATCTAAAGCTGACCATCGTTCGCGAAGGTCAGGCTGTACCGCTTGAAATTATTGTCACGCGTGCGATTATCACCGTGCAAAGCGTCAAGAGCCGTATGCTTGACCCAGGCTTTGGTTATGTTCGTATTAGCCAATTTCAGTCGCATACCGGCGAAGACCTGATTAAAGCGATCAGTCAACTTAAAAAAGAGCACGGCTCAAAGCTCAACGGTCTTGTGCTTGATATGCGCAATAACCCGGGTGGTGTATTGAATGCGGCCGTGTCAGTCTCTGACGCCTTTATCAAAAAGGGTTTGATTGTCTATACAGAAGGCAGACGTAAAGAGGCAGAGTTACGCTTTAACGCAACGCCAACCGATTTACTCAGTGGTGGGCCATTAATTGTTTTGGTTAATGGCGGCTCGGCTTCTGCCGCTGAAATTGTTGCCGGTGCTTTGCAAGACCATAAACGCGCTATTATCATGGGTAGCCAAACCTTTGGTAAAGGCTCGGTGCAGACCATTTTGCCAATGAATAACGGTGCGGCGCTTAAAATTACTACTGCGCGTTATTTCACGCCGTCCGGCCGTTCGATTCAGGCTGAAGGGATTACGCCAGATATCACCTTGGAAAATGTGAAAGTAGCAGCGATTGAGCCTGCTGTTGAACGCATAAAAGAAGCTAATCTCTCGGGTCATTTAGAAAACCAGAATGGCAACGGCGAAAAGGATAAACCAGCAAGCGAAAATAGTGATGGTGAAGAAAAAGACAGCAAGCCAGTGGAGCAGCTGGTCAAAGATGATTACCAGCTTTACGAGGCACTTAACCTGCTTAAGGGACTGCATATTCTGCAATCGCGCAGTTAGACAGTTGAACGGCCTGCGGCCAGCATTATGCATGCCGTTACGGTTGGCTGTAGTATTGCTATTACTACCAATGTCAGTCTGGGCTGAAGATTCGGTAATCTCCATAGCTGATGCACCTCTTGATATACCAAGAGTTCAAGTTGCCATTATCATTGATGATCTCGGTCTGCGTTTAGAGCAAGACTTACGCGTTTTGGCGCTGCCAGGTGCCATCACTAACGCAGTATTACCTCACGCAACACACAGCCACCGCATTGCTGCCCTTGCTGATCGTCTTGATAAAGAAGTGATGATTCATTTGCCGATGGAATCGCTTCATTACGGTCAGCTCGATGTTGGTGGCCTAACGGCTGATATGCCCCACGATGTGTTTAAGCGCGTGGTTGAATCAGCTATTGCTGCGTTGCCTGAAGCCGTGGGTATCAACAACCATATGGGTAGTTTGTTGACAGCTGATGCCGAGCGTATGGCTTGGTTGATGGAAATTATTGATCGGCAGACAGACCTCTACTTTGTTGATAGTCGAACATCCGTCAACAGCATTGCCTTTCATCATGCGCGTGATAGCGGAGTTCCTGCATTGTCGCGTGATATCTTTCTCGATAATGATCTTGACGAGAGCAAGATTGAACGGCAGTTTGATGCCATGATTGAGCTGGCAAAACGTCGTGGCAAAGCGATAGCGATTGGTCACCCTAATCGTCAAACCATCGCGGTGCTTGAGCGCCGTCTCCCTATGTTAGCCAAATTTGGTGTTGAGTTGGTGTCAGTGTCTGAGTTGTTACGGCCAAAGGCACAAAAGTTGCCTTTACCACTGCAAGTTAAGCCTGAACCAGTGCGCATCGCCAAGCGGGATGCCTATGAAGAATTTATTATGCAATCCAGCATGTTGAGGCCGAGACAACCCATACGCTTCTTTCGTCGGGACGAATTCCAGTAACGATTACCGTTATGGTTTCTGGTTCTATATATGGCTAGGCACAACATGATGAAGTCGAGGCGGCATCCGAAGAGCACTTCCTCGTAGGGCACTAACGTGGCCTACTCAAGGCGCACCTCAAGCGCTAGTCACAGCCTGCTGGTCACTTCTTTTTGCATAAACCTTGCATGCTTTCAAGTTGCCACAGTGAGGTCTATGCCCCCATTGTCACTATACTTTGCTACTTATTTAGTGGCGCCCTGTCTTTAGGAGGTGAAATTAGGCAATTACTCATGTTAAAATGCAGCATACGAGGTAGTATCATGACCAAATACATCAGTCAAAAAATACAGCGACTCTTTGTCATCTTAATGCTGGGGTCGTTCCCTCTATCGCTTCATGCGGCTGATTTTTATGGCGCAACACCTATCGTAGTAGCTGATCTCGGCACAGAATTTACCACCGTATTTAGCCGCACCATTAATGGTCGTCTTGGCATCAATGCCCTTGGTGTTGACTTGGTACAGTTCGATGGACAAAACACTACCTATAATCTCGATTTCGGTTTCAATTCTTGGTCTGCATTGCTGGATTGGCACCCGTTTAAAGGCAGGTTTCGCTTGAGTGGTGGTTTATTACATAACGAGCCTAGCGACCGTGGGCAAGTCGATCCTTACACTGGGTTGGCCAATGTTAATGCGCTAAGTGATAATGAGCTGGGCAGCCTCAATAGTATCGTCGAATTCGAGGGAACTAGCCCCTATCTCGGTATTGGTTGGGGTAATGCGTTAACTAAAAATGGCCGCCTTGGCCTATTGGTCGATTTGGGTGTAGTGTTTCAAGATGATGCCGACGTCAATCTCCCATCAAGTTTAGGACAAGATGCCTCACTCCGCAATGCGCTCGATGATTACGGTTATCTGCCTGTCTTTTCCCTCGGTTTGTCTTATCAGTTTGACTGATTTCCAGCCGAATTTTCACCTCTAGCAAGCGTCGTCAATATCGATAGCTGACAAAACTTCGCGTATGATTGCCTTATGAAAATGATGGAAAGAGAAGCATGACGCAGTTATCAACACCACTAAAAGTTCTTTTGGTTGGCGCCGCCTTTGTGGTGATTGTCGCTGGTATGCGTGCGGCAGAAGCGATATTAGTGCCTTTCCTGCTTTCCGTTTTTATTGCCGTGATTACCACCCCGTTTTTATTTTGGCTACAGCGCTTACGTGTTCCGAGTATGGTCGCCGTACTATTAATCATTGGCGTCATTGTTGCGTTGGTCGTTGGGCTCGGTATCTTAATCAG
>CAYURS010000121.1:0-3861 GCA_964447165.1 uncultured Thiotrichales bacterium | reverse complement strand
GGAAGTGCCCTTGGGGTGCAACGCAGAAGCTGGATATTTCAGGTGCAAGAGTCGAATTCATGAATAGATCAGAGCTTCCTTAATAGCCTCAGATTGAAGCAAGAACAGTAGGTGGGAGATGGCTAGAGTGGCGTTTTTGATTGCTGACCGGCGTGCTCTCTAACCAGTTTAGGGACTAAATAGCCAGGCAATGTTTGACGTAGACTTTCAATGAGATGGCGTGCTGTGTTGTCATCGACATAAAAATGTCTAGCGCCTTCAACTCGGTCGAGTAGGTGTAAGTAATAAGGGATAACACGGCATTCAAATAGGCGTTGGCTTAATGCAGATAAATCCTCAGCAGAATCATTGATGCCTTTAAGCAGGACAGACTGATTGAGTAGCACTGAACCCGTTTCATGAAGTAGGCTCAGCGTTGATTTAACTTGTTCATCGATTTCATTGGCATGGTTACTATGTATCACGATACTCGTTTGTTGGGTAATATTGTTAAGCCAATCAATCAGGCCGTCATCGATACGGTTTGGTAGTACCACGGGTATACGTGTATGTATACGTAAGCGTTTAACATGTGTGATGGGGCGTAATTGTTCTGTAATGTTGCGTAGATGGTCATTACTTAAGGTGAGGGGGTCGCCGCCACTGAGAATAACCTCTGAAATGCTGGGGTCACCCTTTATATAGTCTATGGCAGCTTGTAATCGTTGCCCGCCGATATGAGACTCAGAGTAGGGGAAGTGACGTCGAAAACAGTAACGACAATGGATGGCACAGGCCCCGGTGGTAATTAACAGAACACGTCCCTTGTATTTGTGTAACACCCCATCGACTTTGATTGCTGCATGATCGCCAACAGGGTCATGCGTGAAATCACGGTGTTGTATTAATTCTTGAGCCTGTGGCAGCACTTGTAATAACAGTGGATCATTAGGGTTGCCAGGCTCAGCGCGATCAAGAAAAGCCAAGGGAGCCCGTGTCGCAAATAAGTCATGGGCGGGTGCTAAAGCTAGCGTCTCTTTGTCGGTGAGTTGTAAACCACTGGCGCTATGTAAGGATGCAACATCGCGTATTACACGTAGTTGTTGTTGCCAGCTTGGCACAGTTTGCTTGGGTGTTTTAGTCAGAGTCACTTTAGTAAATGCACAGTAAACGAAGATAAAAGAGAGGATATTCTTCCCATAATAAATTAAAATAGCGCACTTTTGCGCGTAATTGGGAGAAATCGTGGCGACTGTTAGTACGAATGAATTTCGCAGTGGTCTTAAATTGATGATCGATGGTGATCCTTGCAGCATCATCGAAAATGAATTTGTTAAGCCGGGTAAAGGCCAGGCCTTTAACCGCGTTAAAATTCGTAATCTGATAACAGGGCGCGTTATCGAACGTACGTATAAATCAGGTGAATCGGTAGAGACAGCCGATGTTGTCGATACGGCTATGCAGTTTATTTACAGCGATGACGAATATTGGCATTTTATGGTGCCCGAGACGTTTGAGCAAATTGCTGCCGACTCGAGTGCCGTTGCTGATGTGGCGAAATGGTTAAAAGGCCAAGAGGATTGCATTGTTACGCTATGGGAAGGGCGGCCGATTTCAGTGACACCACCTAATTTTGTTGAACTTGAAATTACCGATACCGACCCGGGTCTACGCGGTGATACCTCTGGCGGTGGTGGTAAGCCAGCGACATTGGAAACGGGAGCAGTTGTTCGTGTACCGCTATTTATTGACCTTGGTGAAGTTGTTAAGGTTGATACGCGTACGGGTGATTACGTGTCTCGGGTTAAGACTTAACCCTGGCGTTACGAGTAGTTTGCTAATGCAAGGTTGGCAACCCAGTGCATCGCAAGCGGTACGCCAGCTACGCGCGCAGTTATACCAGCAAATCAGGGATTTTTTTGCCGCGCATAAGGTGTTAGAAGTTGATACGCCTATTTTGTCGTTAGCCGCATCAACCGAGCCGATGTTGGACCATTGGCAAAGCAAGGGCTGTAACGACACTCAACACGATTATTATCTACAGACCTCTCCTGAGTTTGCAATGAAACGCTTACTTGCTTGTGGCAGTGGTTCAATCTATCAAATTTGTCGGTGTTTTCGTGCCGGTGAGCTCGGTCGCCACCATAATCCTGAATTTGTCATGCTTGAGTGGTATCGCATTGATTTTCAATTAATACAATTGATCGAGGAAGTGGTTGAGCTATTACAACTCTGGTGGCCGCAGCGACAAGTTCAATTTTATGATTACCGAGAATTATTGCTTGATCGCACTGGGCTTGATTATGAGCAGGCAAGTGTTGCTGACATACAAGCCTACCTTCGTTCCAGTACCAGGCAATATTCAGCGGAGTTATTACAGGGGCAGCGTGATGATCTTTATAATCTTGTGTTTTCGAGTGAAATTGAGCCAAGCTTAGGTATTGATTCAATAGCGGTACTTATCAATTATCCGGTCTCTCAAGCGCAATATTCTCAGCTCAGCATGGATGGCAACAGCGCGCAACGGTTTGAGGTATACCTTAATGGCATTGAATTAGCCAATGGCTACCAGGAATTACTCGACAGTGCTGAACAGGCTGAGAGGTTTTCTCAGCATAATGTTCAGCGTGAGGCACTTTTAAAGCCTAGCATAACAATCGATCATAGACTGCTGGCTGCTCTTGATCATGGTTTACCTGTTTGCTCAGGTGTTGCCTTGGGCATAGACCGACTGCTGATGTTGGTGGCAGAAAAGGAGCACATTGATGAGGTTGTCGAGTTTACTTTAGATCGTGCCTAAGAGCGCTCCTTGTTTTATGGCACACCAGACACCCACTAGGTTGTACGTCGGTAACTTTTACAACTTTATTTTTCTTGTTGCACAAACTCTCTTTTACGTTCAAGATGTCCCTATAAGTCATTGTTTTAAAAAGATTCACGAAGAATTGACGCTTTAGGCATAGGTCTTGCTATGTACCCAGTGGATGACGATTTAAACATGGGATTGGTATACAAATGGTAGAAAGACGTTGGAGTTCACGCCAGCCGTTACGCCTTGAGATTGATGTTGAATGCGGTGGCAGCGCGTTTAGAGGACACACTATTGATGTCGGGCTTGGTGGTGCGTTTATTCAGGCCGAATCCTACAAATTCGAAGAGGATTTAGACGTGATTTTACGCTTTCAGCCTGAACAAGATTCACGTATCGAATCGACAGACCTCAATGCGCGTGTTGTTAGGGTCTGTGACGAAGGTATTGGCTTGATGTTCCAGAATTTTGATGCCGATGCTTACCGGGCTCTAAAAACTGTTATGAGTTGTGCTTAATACCGTTTATAATTGGAAGGTTAGAGCGCGCTTTAAGTTGTGCTAGCATTCTTCTGCACTCCATTTCCTCACCATTTAAATGGTGAGGAGAGCTGTTCGTGTTGATGGGCTTTGTTAGAATGTAATCCTGTTCTACTCCTTAATGGTTAGGGTTAAGAATGTAAATTGACTGGTTATGTACGATAGCAACGTATAGATAAAAGTCGCAATGCCAAGCATTTCAAGAAGCTCTTCACACGTATAATAGATTGTATAAACAAGATCGCTAGTTCCATACAGTTCAGCGTGCCTACCACCTAGCAGTTCAAAACCGATTGCCCCAGAAACAAATATTAAACCTGAAACAACAAATAGAACCATTATTCTTTTTGGTAGGCCAATCAAAAATTTCAAATAGGCAATCACAAATATGCCCATAGCTACCCCATAGGGTATTACTCAAGCATAATACAATAGCTTGTTAACAAGCATTCAAGAATTTTCATAAGGCTATCGCAATCAATTCGCCCAAGTTTATAGGTCGGTGTGGCACTAAATCTGTTTGCCACGATAACT
>CAYURS010000120.1:2387-3876 GCA_964447165.1 uncultured Thiotrichales bacterium | reverse complement strand
GGTGTCGTCGGCTTAATTATTGCGTTGGTATTTGTTAAATTCTCTGCGCCCGATTTAGCACTCACCCAATTATCTGTCGAGATTGTAACCATCGTTTTATTGTTATTAGCCCTGTACTACTTGCCACAAACCAGCCCAACAGAAATAGGTCGATTTCGTATCAGTCGAGATGTGATTATTTCGGTGCTATCGGGCGTAGGGGTGACGATATTGGCAATGGGTGTATTAACACGAGATTTCACCTCAATTTCTGATTACTTCCTTGCAAATTCAGTCCCCGGTGGGGGCGGAACCAATGTGGTTAATGTCATATTGGTTGATTTCCGAGGCACTGACACCTTGGGCGAAATTGTGGTATTAGCATTAGCAGGTTTGGGAATTTACGCCTTATTACAAGGCTTGAAGCTCCATGCACCGCATCAAAATACCGAAGGTCTTTCGTGGAATACCGACAACCATCCTGAAATTATGCAAACCTTAACGCGTTTATTATTCCCTTTGATGCTGATGGTGGCGGTGTTTATTTTCATTCGAGGGCATAACCTCCCGGGTGGTGGATTTATCGCAGGGTTGATTGCCGCCGTTGCACTTATCGTTCAATATTTATCCAACGGTATTACTTGGACAGGGAAACGATTACCCGTTGATATGCATTGGGTGATCGGCGTGGGGCTGTTGATTGCAACTCTCACAGGTCTGGTCTCAAAAGGACTGGGGTATCCCTTCCTCACCACGACCTTCACCTACCTGACTTGGCCTGTTGTGGGTAAATTTGAAGTGGCCAGTGCGGTTGCTTTTGATTTAGGTGTCTTTCTTGTGGTCGTAGGGGCAACGGTGATAAGTCTGGTACAACTGGGTAAATTAAGTGATGTATCGCATAAACAGCCACAAACTAATCATCCACAGGGGGAAAAATAATGGAGTGGCTCATCGCATTAAGTATTGGCACACTAACCGCAACGGGGGTGTATTTAACCCTGCGCGCGCGCACCTTTTCAGTGGTCTTAGGATTAACCCTACTGGCGTATGGCGTGAATCTGTTTTTATTTGCGATGGGGCGTTTAACCATCGGCTCTCCTGCCATTATTGATGCGGCAACCCAAACCTATAGCGACCCTTTGCCACAAGCATTGGTACTCACGGCGATTGTTATTGCGTTTGGTATGACCGCTTTTTTAATTGTGCTGGCACTCAAGTCTCGTGGTGAGTTAGGCAACGATCATGTGGATGGACTGCATTTGGCAAAAGATGAATTGCCCCCCGAAAAGCACAAAACAGAAACATCGAAACAGGAACAAAAACACGAGCAGCAAGAACATAAGGAGTCCAAGCAATGACACATTGGGTTGCTTTCCCTTTATTAACTACCTTGGTCGCAGGCTTTGTTATTTTGCTGGCTCAATCAGGGGGATTAAAGCTACAACGCCTTATTAACCTGCTTGCGGTAATAGGCTTCATTATCATCAGTGGAGTGTTACTGAAAGAATCC
>CAYURS010000120.1:0-2287 GCA_964447165.1 uncultured Thiotrichales bacterium | reverse complement strand
GGTGATATCTTTAACCTGTTTGTATTCTTTGAGGTGATGTTGCTGGCTTCTTATGGTCTGTTACTTCACGGCGGAGGACGACAACGTACCAAAGCAGGTTTGCATTATGTGGTCATCAACTTGGTGGGTGCGACCTTATTTCTATTCGCTGTAGGCACACTTTATGGCATCTTAGGTACGCTTAATATGGCCGATATAGCCGCCAAAGTAGCGCAATTACCGCAGCAAGATACTGCGATAGTGGCAGCAGCGGGGTTATTACTACTACTTGTGTTTGGCATCAAGGCGGCGCTCTTCCCGCTCTACTTATGGATGCCCACCGCCTATACTCATACCTCGGCGGCGGTTGCTGCCCTGTTTGCTATTATGACCAAGGTCGGTATTTATGCCATCGTTCGGGTACACGGTACAATCTTTGGTAGTGATGCAGGAGCGTTAGCACATTACTATATGCCTTGGCTGCTGGGCTTAGGTTTGCTTACCTTAATGTTGGCGGCATTCGGCGTCATGGCATCAAGAGGTTTACGCGAACAAGTGGCCTATTTAGTGTTGGCTTCAGTTGCCACCTTATTAATCGCGGTGAGTTTAAATACCTCAGATTCATTAAGTGCCGCATTTTATTATCTGATTCATTCCACCTTAATTGCCGGTGGTATGTTTTTATTAGCCGATATTATTACACGCGGACGAGGTAGCTTTAAAGACCGTTTTGAACGCGGTTATGCCATGCCCGGGGCTATTTTAGCAGGCTCTCTCTTTATGTTTGGGGCGGTTGCCATGACAGGTATGCCGCCCTTATCAGGGTTCTTTGGCAAAGTGCTTATATTAAGCGCATCCCTTCAACATAGCTGGTCAGGGTGGGTTCTTGGCGTGGTGCTAGTGGCAGGTTTTATTATGATTGTCAGCATGGCTCGAACGGGTTCATTGCTGTTTTATAATGTGATACCCGATAATGATCTGGATAATCTACCGAACACTAAAGGCGACCAACATCCGAGTACTCAACCACTTAATCGTGTGGCGCTGGTAACGGTTATTATCCTGTTTATCGCAAGCCCCATCCTAGTGTTATTTGCCAAGCCAGTAACGGCTTTCACCGCATCTGTTGCGTCACAGCAACATGACACTAAAGCCTATATAGAAGCCGTGCTATCCAAGCAAGCGGTAACGGAGGAGGCACAATAATGTTGAAATCAATCTTTAATAAGGCATTCCCTCACCCTATTCTCGCCTTAATATTGTGGCTCATCTGGTTACTGCTCAACAACACGGTGTCAGCAGGGCATATGGTATTGGGCTTTATAATAGCGACCCTGATTCCTTTTTTCACCTCTGGCTTCTGGCCTGAGAAAATATGCATTAAAAACCCCCTGACCCTGCTTAAATTTTTAGCGGTGGTACTATGGGATATAGTCATTGCCAATATGATCGTCGCAAAATTAATATTAGGTCGTAATGATAAATTACAGCCCGCGTTCTTTTCGATAGAACTGGATATCCAAACCCCGATTGGTATCAGCTTACTAGCCAATACCATTTCCTTAACACCCGGCACCGTTTCTTGTGACCTGAGTGAAGATAGACGTCGTTTATTGGTACATGCACTGCATGTAGACGATATACCCGATACCATCAAACACATCAAGCAACGCTACGAAGCACCCCTTAAAAAGGTATTTGTACCATGTTAGAAACTGTTCTCCCTATCGCCTTTACCCTGCTGGGCTTTTCAATATTATTCAGTTTCCTACGCTTAATAAAAGGCCCTGATTTGCCTGACCGTATTCTTGCGCTGGATACCCTGTATATAAACGCGATTGCATTGGTTATCTTATTAGGCATGCACCTTGGCAGTGCCTTATATTTTGAAGCCGCCTTGTTGATTGCCGTCATGGGCTTTGTAGGCACTATCGGCCTAAGCAAATATCTATTACGTGGCGACATAATGGAATGAATATTGACATACATCGCGATGATGACAAACAGCCTAAACCCAACAGGAGAAGCACATGATTGACTGGATACTAGCCGCACTGGTTCTGCTGGGCTCTTTTTTCACCTTAGTAGGTTCAATAGGGCTATACAAACTCCCTGATTTTTATATGCGTCTACATGGCCCAACCAAGGCGACTACGCTGGGTGTAGGCGCAATTTTAATCGCCTCTGTGATCTACTTCAGCACCACCACCGAAGCCGCCAGCTTGCATGAAATATTAGTCACTGTATTTTTATTCATCACCGCCCCCGTAAGCGCACATTTAATGGCAAAAGCTGCACTGCATAGCAA
>CAYURS010000119.1:0-3879 GCA_964447165.1 uncultured Thiotrichales bacterium | reverse complement strand
ATTTGCGGTGCATAGCCATTCACCTGCGCCATAATGCAGACTTTTATGCATTCAAGGAATTTAGCTTCTGCACTATTCACATGCCCCATCGCGGTTGCCCACGGATTAACAAAACCATAGGCAAAGAGAATACCAAGAAAGGTACCCACTAAAGCCGCTGCAACGTGTGCACCAATTTCTTCTACCGGGCCACCGAGCGAACCCATAGTAATGACAATACCTAGCACCGCAGCAACAATACCAAAGCCGGGCAAGCCATCGCCAATGGCCGTGATAGCACTAGCGCCTGCTTCTGCTTCGTGGTGGTGCGTCTCAAGCTCGATATCCATGAGATTTTCCAGCTCCATCGGGTTCATATTGCCACCAACGACCAAACGCAAATAATCGGTAATGAACTCAACCGCGTGGTGGTTACCAAGTATGGCTGGGTATTGTTTGAATATCTCGCTCTCTTCAGGCTCTTCGACATCGTTCTCGATTGCCATCATGCCTTCTTTACGCGCCTTGCTAAATATATCGAAAAAGAAGGAAAATAATTCAAGATACGCCGCTTGGTTATAAGGCGAACCTTTCAATATACCCAGCAGGCCAGAAAACGCGCGCTTGACTACGGGCATTGGGTTTGCTGCTAAAAATGCTCCAAATGCCGCACCACAAATAATCAACACTTCATAGGGCTGCCACAGCGCAATCAACTGCCCGTGCGCCAAAACGTAACCAGCGAGAACCGCGACGGTAACGATAATAGCGCCAACGATAACCAGCATAAAACCTACTCCTGTAAAACCCCTTACAACCAGGGTTGCTGTTCCCTACAGCCAATATACAAATACTCTATGACTGCTATCGGCGTTTTTTAGCAAGTTCTTTAACCCGCGCGCTCACCACTGTTGGTAGCGAGACGGAGAAAAAGGTGTAGCTACGCTACCCTCGGAGTGCATGGCTGGCTGGCTCGGCTACGCAGCCACAAGCATAGCTAGGCACTCTGTCAGACACTGACATCGAGAGAGAATCAGCCAGACACATCATTAGGCCATCGCAGTAGAAGGGTGGTGAAAAATACGGGCTAGGTGTAAACGAAGAACATTAGCGTAATAGCTAAATCATTGCATCTACTCAGAAAAAGGCACTATCGGACGATAGCGCCTTAACTTCAGCGTGAGATTAGTTACTGGCAAGCACCCCATCAACACTCACTTGATAAAAGATTAAACCTAATCCGTGCTACGCAGCCAAATAGCAATTTTTTTTGCGTAATAGGTCAACACACCATCGGCACCAGCGCGCTTAAATGCGAGCATGGTTTCCATAACAGTGTCGCGTTCATTTAACCAACCATTTTGGGCGGCAGCAGCTAACATCGCATACTCACCACTAACATGATAAGCATAAGTTGGCACACCAAATTCGTCTTTAACACGACGTACAATATCGAGGTAAAGGGTTCCAGGTTTAACCATAACCATATCCGCTCCCTCATCGAGATCAAGCGCAGCCTCTACCAAGGCCTCATCTGAATTAGCCGGATCCATCTGATAGCTGTATTTGTTGCCCCTGCCAAGGTTTTCAGCAGAGCCTGCAGCATCACGAAACGGCCCGTAAAAGGCCGATGCATATTTTGCTGAATAAGCCAATATACGGGTATGAATAAACCGATCTTCTTCCAAGGCTTCACGAATAGCGCCAATACGGCCATCCATCATATCGGATGGCGCGACTACGTCTGCGCCCGCCCGCGCATGACTTAAGGCTTGATTGAGCAACACTTCAACAGTCTCGTCATTCAAAACATAACCATTTTTATCTAACAATCCATCCTGACCATGCGTCGTAAAGGGGTCGAGTGCGACATCAGTAATGATGCCAAGCTCAGGGAGCTCTGCTTTCAAAGCAGAGACTGCACGTTGAATTAATCCATCGGGATTATAGGCCTCCTCTGCTCTTTCGCTTTTCTTCTCTGCAGGCACCAATGGAAACAATGCTAGCGCCGGAATACCTAACTCCAATATTTCTGCTGCTTCTTTCAACAGTTCATCAATACTAACGCGCTCAACGCCAGGCATAGAGGCAACAGGCTGACGTTGATTCTTCCCCTCGACGACAAACATAGGATAAATTAAATCATTCGTCGTGACGACGTTTTCACACATCAAACGACGACTGAATGCATCGCGGCGCATACGGCGCATACGGCGCGGCACAATCGGGCCTTCTTCAAGCTCTTCTACTGACATATTTGCTCTCTACTAAGATCTACCACGTTTCTTTGCAGCAGACTTTTTGGCTTTAGATGCTTTCTTTTTCACAATTTTCTTCTTGACTGCGGGTTTTTTCACTGCTTTCTTCTTAACAGTTTTTTTCTTAGCCGCTACTTTTTTTAATATGCTTTTGGATGTCACCACTTTCTTTTTCGTCGCTTTCTTCTTATTCACTTTTCTCTTAGCAGCGCGAGGCTTTTTAACAATAGGTTTTTTCTTAGCCATTTTTTTCTTTGAAGCGGTATTTTTTACTGCCTTCTTCGCAGTCGGCTTTTTCAACGTGCCCTTGGGGTGAATCACTTTCTTCTTTGTATTTTTCTTTTTCACTGCTTTTTTCTTCGGCGCGACCTTTTTGATGGCAGGCTTCTTGGTGATTATTTTTTTCTTTACGACCTTCTTTTTAGGCACTATTTTTTTCAACCCACTTTTCGGGGATACAACTTTCTTTTTGGCTGTTTTTTTCTTCACTGTGGATTTTTTGCTTACTTTATTTTTCAACGTACTTTTAACATTGGCCACTTTTTTTACGGCCTTTTTTTCGATCGCGGGCTTTGGCTTGCTTGCACTATCATCATTCGCCGCTGCTTGTTTCATATTGACCTTTGTCTTTTTTTTCACAACCCCTGGCAATACAATTGGCGGTAAGGGTTCAGTCACAACAACGGATGGCGCATGAACAATTTCATCAGCCGGGTCAGCAAGCTCTTCAGCAATAACAGACATCTGGTCAATTTGATTGACAATCTTATTAATCCCAGCGTAGATATCGCTAACGTCGCCAATAGCCTGTATCGTCCGTAACTTTCTTTGCTCACGGTAATAAGCCACCAGAGGCTGTGTCTGTATTTGGAAAACACGTAACCGTCGCTCGATAGTCGTTTCGTTATCATCAGGGCGATGCTTGAGCACATCACCACAATCATCGCAGCGGTCTTCAATTTTAGATGGCGAGGTGTAGACGTTATACACTGCACTGCAACCGATGCAAGTACGGCGCCCAGTCAATCGTTGTAGCAAGATATCAGCATCAACTTCTAGCATTATCGCTAACTGCAATGGCTTGCCCAACTCACGCAGCATGGTATCTAAAGCGCGCGCTTGGTCTATATTGCGCGGAAAACCATCAAGTATGAAGCCATTTTCAGTATCGGCGTCAGCCAGCCGACCAGCAATAATACCGAGCACAACCTCATTAGGCACTAACTGCCCTGCCTCCATCGCGGCACGTGCTTTTGCACCCAGGGGGGTTTTATTACGAATTGCCTCGCGCAATAAATCACCCGTCGATATTTGTGGAGCCTGATGTTGCTCCATTAGTAGTTTGGCCTGGGTTCCTTTACCTGAACCTGGCGCTCCCAACAATACAACTCTCATTAGGATATTAACTCCTCAGAGTAAAAAATTATAAGTTTTTCAACTAGTTATTGTTTTTTAATGTGCGTATTACAACTGCTAGCCTAAGACCATACACTTACGCACCCGTAAACCTACTCCTTATGCAAGGGCGAAGTCAACGCATCCATCTATTCTAGGAGCCTGTCGAACTTAGGTGATCGTAACGAGGGAAAGCTATTTCGAGGTGCCCTTGGAGTATAAGCCCATTTTTTCGATCATTTGAGAC
>CAYURS010000118.1:0-3909 GCA_964447165.1 uncultured Thiotrichales bacterium | reverse complement strand
CTTGGCAAGGTCGTGCTCTACCAACTGAGCTATTCCCGCAAATCATGCTTGGTGAGGGCTGCCCATTGTAGTGTGCAGCCAGGTTTTGTCAAGCGGATCATCAGCTTATCGCTCACTAATTATTACTATCATCGTTGTTATTTGGTGCAACCCCTTTGTGACGCATAAGCGTAGGCCAAGCGGCGTTGAGATAGAGCACCATTGACCATAAGGTCAATATGGCGGCGACATAAAACAACACGTAACCAACATAAAAGCTGTCGATACCAGCGATAGGCTGCGCATACAAAAGCAGGAAGATAGCGATCATCTGCGCCGTAGTTTTAACCTTGCCCATCATCGACACTGCCACCGAGGCGCTCTCACCTAATTCTGCCATCCATTCGCGCAATGCCGATACAGCAATTTCGCGACAGATGATAACCGCCGCAGGAATCGCGAAGTACAGGGTTGGCTGTTTTTGTGTCAATAGCACCAATGCCACGGCAACCATAAGCTTATCAGCAACCGGGTCGAGAAATGCGCCCAACGCTGAGGCCTGATTAAGCTTGCGTGCAAGAAAGCCGTCGAGCCAATCGGTGACCGCAGCAAAACCAAATATTAATGCGCTGGCAACTGAGCTCCAATCATAGGGTAGATAAAACACCACAACAAAAATGGGTATCAAAAAAATACGTAGCAGTGTCAGTTGTGTTGGCAGCGTCATAGTATTCAATAATTATCCGGATGAAACAAACTGTAAAGACGTTGCGCCAGATCACGGCTTATTCCCGGCACCGAGCTTAAGTCTTCTATACCCGCCCTTTCTACACCCTGAATACCGCCAAAATGTTGCAGCAGCGCACGACGACGTTTTGGGCCAATTCCCTCTATGCCTTCTAGTGGCGAAGTCGTACGCGCCTTAGCACGTCGAGCACGATGGCCTGTTATGGCAAAGCGGTGTGCCTCGTCACGAATTTGCTGGATAAGATGTGACGCGGGCGAATCGGGTGCAAGTTTAATGGGCGCTTCAACGCCACCAACAAATAAAGTCTCAGCACCTGCTTTACGCTCTGCCCCCTTGGCAACACCTATTAGCATAACATCACTGATTTGTAATTCTTGCAGCACATTTTGTGCCTCATGTAGCTGGCCTTTACCACCATCGATAAAGAGAATATCAGGAATCTTGCCCTCACCCCGCTTTAGTTTTTTATAGCGCCGCTGTATTGCTTGGCTCATCGCCGCATAATCATCACCAGCGGTAATTCCTTCGATATTAAAACGTCGATAATCGGATTTACACGGGCCATCTTGGTCAAAAACAACACAGGAGGCAACAGTGGCCTCACCCATGGTATGACTAACATCGAAGCACTCCATACGCTGCGGTAACTCATCGAGATTAAAGGCCTCTTTTAATGCTTCTAAACGTTGACGCATTTCACCACTGCTACTTAAACGACGGTTTAATGCTTGTTCAATATTGATGTTGGCCATATCAAGTAAACGTCGCCGCTCACCACGCACATTGGTCGCCAAATGCACTTTATGCCCAGCATGATCGGCGAAAGCATCGCTGAGCAATGCTTTGCCAGCTATATCATGGCCAAGTATCAATTCACTGGGTATGGCACGTCCCAAATAATATTGCGGTAAGAACGCATTCAATACATCGGCTGCATTGGCATCACTCGGCGCTTTTGGGAAAAATGTCTTATCACCTAAATGACGTCCATCACGAAAGAAAATAAGTTGCACACAAGCAACGCCATTTTTTATTGCGCTAGTCACCACATCGACATTGCGTTGACCAATATCAACATGTTGTCGCTCTTGTATATGGCGCAAGCTAGCGATTTGATCGCGGTAACGTGCTGCATTTTCAAAATCCAAACGATGTGATGCTTGCTCCATACGCATGGCTAACTGCTCTGTCACTTGTTGGCTCTTACCCTCAAGAAACATCATTGTATGTTTAACACTTTGTTTGTAGTCACTTTGCGAGATATAAGTAACACACGGTGCTGTACAGCGTTTAATTTGGTATTGCAAACAGGGGCGTGAGCGATTATTGAAAAAACTGTCATCACATTGGCGCACCTGAAAAACCTTTTGCAATAAATTCAGTGTCTCGCGCACTGCACCTGCACTGGGATATGGGCCAAAATAACGACCGTCTTTATTACGTCCACCACGGTGAAAGGTTAAACGTGGGTAACTGTGTTTTGTCGAAACAAAAATATACGGATAGCTTTTATCATCACGAAACAGCACGTTGTAACGTGGCCGTAATGCTTTTATTAGGTTATTCTCGAGAATTAGAGCCTCATTTTCAGTGCGTGTTAGCGTCACTTCTATATTGCAAGTATGTGTAATTAAGGCACGTGTCTTGGGTGCCAAACCAGAACGATTAAAGTAACTACCCACACGTTTTTTTAAGTCCCGCGCCTTACCAACATACAATACTTTTTCACCCGCATCGAGCATACGATAAACACCGGGGGTATTACCCAAACGCTTGGCAAAGGCCTTGCCGTCAAAAGCGGGTTGCGCTATTGCCGACGATTCATTGGCAGGGCCTGCTGGCTCATTAATAATGACACGTTTTTTTATTTTCGGGTGCATGTTAGTTACACAATTAAGCGTCGATATAGGTACGGATACGTGCTAATACCTGCATAAACATCGCCTCAGTCAGACGCCGTGTTTGCGTGTTATAACGGCTACAATGATAGGAAGTGATCAGATGATGGCCAGAAGGCAAATCGTATTCAACGCCGTGACCAAAGGGATAGTCTTTTAGTTTAAGCTCTAAAGCACGCAACACGGCATTGTGTGCAATACCGCCAAGTGTAAAGATCACTGAGCCTTTTTTTAAGGCCAATAATTCGGCTTTAAGAAAGCGATTACACTGCTTTATTTCATCAGTTTTTGGTTTATTTTCTGGCGGTAAACATTTGACTGCATTAGTAATTTTACACTGAAAAAGTTTCAAACCATCATCTTCGGAGATTGACTCCCCAGCACTGGCAAAGCCATATTGATGTAAGGCTTTATAGAGCAAGATGCCAGCATGGTCACCGGTAAATGGGCGGCCTGTGGCATTAGCCCCATGCATGCCGGGGGCAAGCCCAACAATGAGCACCTGTGGCTTAGCAACGCCAAATGGCGCAACGGGGCGCGCATGATAATCCGGGTACTGTTCTTTAACACCATCAAGAAAGGTCGCTAACCGTGGGCAATCACGGCAATTTAGATCAAAACTATTCATCTCGCTATTTTATCGAGACTGAACTTGTTTTACCCGTTTTGTTTGATTTTTTACATTTTTTTTACGTTATTACACTAAAATTGCGCTACACACCATAAAATAGTGAAGATTAAGTGCTTTACTACAGCCAACTAAATAAACATAGGTATTAGGTAACAAGATGAGAACTCTCATATTAGCCATCTTTTCTGCTGGACTCGCTGCGCTGATCAGTGTTTTTTTAATTTTTTCCGCTACGGCATCAGAATCGCAACAAACAAAATCAGCCAAACTCGATACGGCCATCTTTGCTGGTGGTTGCTTTTGGTGTAGCGAAGCTGACTTTGAGAAACTTGATGGCGTGGTATCAGTCGTTTCAGGTTATACCGGCGGTAAAGAAAATGACCCCACTTATAATCAAGTAGCCGGTGGCCGCACGAGTCATACCGAAGCTGTTGAGGTACGTTATGATCCAGCAATAATCAGCTATAGTGAATTAGTGGAATACTTTTGGCGTACGATTGACCCAACCCAGGCCAGTGGTCAATTTTGTGATAAAGGTAAGCAATACCGCAGTGGCATTTTCTATGAAGGCGTCAATCAGCAAAAAATCGCTGAAGCGTCTTTAGTAAAATTGAATGAAAACAAACCGTTTTCCGCACCTATTGTGACTGAGA
>CAYURS010000117.1:0-3935 GCA_964447165.1 uncultured Thiotrichales bacterium | reverse complement strand
CACGCGCCACTTTACGTAAAGCCGAGTTAGGCTTTTTAGGTGTTGTCGTATAAACGCGAGTACACACACCACGACGCTGCGGACAAGCCTGCAGTGCTGGCACATTGCTCTTCACCTTTTGCCGTTTACGTGGCTTACGAACCAACTGATTTATTGTTGCCATTGAGGCGAATCTCCAGTTTCTAGCAACCCATGAAAATAACCCATTGGCACAAACCAATGGGTTATTTAGGAATTCTTTACTATATGCCACGGGTCAGCGTATATTGGCTCCCGCGATAGCCGACGAATTCTAGTGGTGCGCCCCAAAAGTGTCAAGGTTTTTCACCATTTTATGCATAATCTTACTAGCCCAGGCTATAAACGATCGATAATTGCTTCTCAGCCATAAAAAAACACCAAGCTCCACCGTTCTATTTAGAAATTGGGAGGCTGGATACCCAAAAAAGCTCTGAACAAATCATCATTTTTTATGCTAACTAGAATCGCCCCAATTTATCTCGAAGATCGCAGCACCTCAAGAGCCTGCGCTCGAGAAAGCGTGGGAGTATGCAGCAATAGAGTAACTATTGCCGCTTACTTCGACACAAATTGGTGCACGATATCTCAGCCTAAATTCAACCAGACTTATTCAAGCGCTTCCCTAGGTTTTGGCACTGGCTAAGCGTTGCTAGCAGCGTTCGTAGCGGCGTTAAGCTCCTCTTTCAAAGCAGCCTCTACTTCACTAGCGCTGGCAGCAACCTCATCAACTTCCACCACTGGCGCCGCAAGCTTCGCCTTGCGACGAGCCTGGTGATAAGCAAGGCCTGTGCCAGCAGGAATCAAACGTCCAACAATGACGTTCTCTTTCAAGCCACGCAGGCTGTCATACTTACCATTAACCGCCGCTTCAGTAAGCACTCGTGTCGTTTCTTGAAACGATGCCGCTGAAATAAATGACTCAGTTGCCAACGATGCTTTGGTAATACCCAGCAAAATTGGTATATGGGTTGCAGGCATTTTACCCTGCTCGACCACTTTATCGTTTTCTTCGAGAATGCGGCCACGGTCTAACTGCTCGCCCTTGAGGAAACGAGAATCTCCACCGCCGGTGATCTCAGACTTACGCAACATCTGGCGCACAATCACCTCGATATGCTTATCATTAATTTTGACACCCTGCAGTCGATAAACCTCCTGCACTTCATTACTAATGTAGTTAGCCAAAACCGTTACGCCTAATAGACGTAAAATATCATGCGGGTTAGGCGGCCCATCGGCAATAGTTTCACCTCTTTCTACATGCTCACCTTCAAACACATTAAGCTGGCGCCACTTTGGAATCAACTCTTCGTAATGCTCATCCTCTGCACCGGTAATAACGAGTCGCTGCTTGCCCTTAGTTTCCTTACCAAAACTAACCGTACCGGTGATTTCGGCAAGGATTGAAGGCTCTTTTGGCTTACGTGCTTCAAATAAATCTGCAACACGAGGCAGACCACCAGTGATATCACGGGTCTTGGATGATTCCTGTGGCAACCTAGCAATAACGTCACCGACACCAATTTTAGCGCCATCCTTCAAATTCACGATAGCACCAGAAGGTAGTGGATATTGCGCAGCAATCTCAGTACCAGGAATACATAATTCCTCGCCATCATCGTCTAACAACTTAATAATAGGACGCAGATCCTTCGTCGCTGAACCAACACGTGCTTTTGGGTCCAAGGCAACAATACTGGATAGCCCCGTTACCTCATCAAGCTGGGTTTGAACGCTAACATCTTCAACAAAATCGATAAACTTCGCCCGCCCTGACACTTCTGAAATAACAGGGTGGGTATGAGGATCCCAGTTAGCAACGATTTGACCCGCTGTTACCTTATCGCCATCCTTCACACTTAACACTGCACCATAAGGAATCTTATAGCGCTCACGTTCACGCCCGGCACCATCCAGCAAGGTCAACTCACCAGAACGTGACACGGCAACACTGTTGCCACTTACGTGTGAAACTAGCTTGATATTATGCAACCGCAAGGTGCCAGATGATTTCACTTCAACACTATCAGCCGCAGCTGAACGTGATGCTGCACCACCAATATGGAAAGTACGCATGGTCAACTGAGTACCAGGCTCACCAATACTCTGCGCAGCAATAACACCCACTGCCTCACCTTGATTAACACGGTGACCACGAGCCAAGTCGCGGCCATAACACGCTGCACAAACACCATGACGTGATTCACAGGTAATCGGTGAACGTACCCATATTTGATCAACACTCATTTCTTCAAGGCGTTGTACCCACTGCTCATCAAGCAGCACACCAGCCTCAACAGCAACTTTTTTGTCATTACCTGGCAACATAACGTCTCTTACGACAACACGACCCAATACGCGTTCACGTAATGGCTCCACCACATCGCCACCTTCAATCAAGGGCTGCATCAGTAAGCCTTCGCTGGTGCCACAATCTTCACCCGTCACCACCAAATCCTGAGCAACATCAACCAAGCGGCGAGTCAGATAACCCGAGTTAGCGGTTTTAAGTGCGGTATCGGCCAGGCCTTTACGTGCACCATGGGTGGAAATAAAGTACTGAAGAACGTTTAGACCTTCTTTAAAGTTGGCTGTAATGGGCGTTTCAATAATAGAGCCATCGGGCTTGGCCATCAGACCACGCATACCAGCAAGCTGGCGAATCTGCGCCTGACTACCACGCGCACCTGAATCAGCCATCATGAAGATTGAGTTAAATGAAGGCTGCTTGACTGTCTTACCTTCAGCGTTGATAACTTCTTCACTATCAAGCTGGCTCATCATTGCATTAGCAATCTCATCATTGGTGTGAGACCAGATATCGACAACCTTGTTATAACGCTCACCATTAGTAACAAGACCAGAAACATATTGCCCCTCAATCTCTTTCACTGCAGCTTCTGCTTTAGCAAGAATAGGCGCTTTTGAGTCAGGAATTATCATATCGTCAATACCGATAGAAACACCGGCGCGGGTTGACTGCTTAAAACCCATGTACATCAAACGGTCTGCGAAAACCACACAATCTTTCAAACCAAGGCGGCGATAAGACGCATTAATCAAGGTTGAAACTGCGCGCTTGTTCATGTCTCTATTGATGGCCTCAAACGGCAAACCTTCAGGCACAATGTCAAACAACATACAGCGCCCAACCGTGGTATCGACACGACGTGTACGTGCTATACGCTCACCGTCTTCCATCTGCTCAACTTCGTTGATACGTACTTTAATACGCGCATGTAGCGCAACGACGCCAGCATTATAGGCGCGCTCTACTTCTGCAATACTGGAAAAAGCACGGCCTTCGCCCTTAGCATTAATGCGTTCACGGGTCATGTAGTACAAACCCAATACAACATCTTGTGTCGGCACAATAATTGGCTCACCATTAGCCGGTGACAACACGTTATTGGTTGCCATCATCAATGCGCGCGCTTCAAGCTGTGCTTCCAGTGATAGTGGTACGTGAACCGCCATTTGGTCGCCATCAAAGTCAGCGTTAAAAGCCGTACAGACTAAGGGGTGCAACTGAATGGCTTTACCTTCGATAAGCACTGGCTCAAACGCCTGAATACCTAATCTATGAAGTGTTGGCGCACGGTTTAGCATCACCGGGTGCTCACGAATTACATCTTCGAGAATATCCCAGACTTCGGCTCCCTCACGCTCAACCAGCTTCTTAGCTGCTTTAATGGTCGTCGCAAGACCACGTCGCTCTAACTTGGAGAAAATGAACGGCTTGAATAATTCCAGAGCCATTTTCTTAGGTAAGCCACACTGATGTAACTTCAGTGTCGGACCAACCACGATAACGGAACGACCGGAATAATCGACACGTTTACCCAGCAGGTTCTGACGAAAACGACCTTGCTTACCTTTGATCATGTCAGCAAGCGACTTTAATGGGCGTTTGT
>CAYURS010000116.1:0-3973 GCA_964447165.1 uncultured Thiotrichales bacterium | reverse complement strand
AGCGCTGACAGTAGCCGTTATCATCGCCGATTTAACGACAACATGCAATTTGACTGGCGAGCAGAAAAGGAAATAAAAAGAACATTGTGCAACAACTAAGGAAATACAGGAATTTAACGTTGATGCAGTTTTTCTAATGCCCCACGTAGATCATCATTGCACCTACGCAAAGTCGACTGCATCTGTGTGTCAACATTGCACTCGCGCTCAAGAAAGGCATTAAATGTGCGTTGCGCACTGCCTATTTGCCATATCAATTCATTCTGCATTAATTCGATCTCATTGATCTCAATTAGAACAGATTCGTCGATACGGTCATCAATCAACCCCATCCAATCCGACAGTTCATCGCGCACCATTCCTGATGTCGTAATAGTAGTTAACAGCTGGTTAAATGTACGCACGCAAACGCGACCCTTCGGCCCATATTCTATTCCACGAAGGATATCAACAATTTGCTTCATGGCATCAACGACCTGTTTAAGATGATTAATACGCCGCACTAATAATGAAATATACTGGGAATTTCCTTGAGGGTGCGCAACAGGCGTCGGCTGTAGCCCCGATTTACGAATAATATCTACTGTTACCCGGTAGATATCATAATAATGTGTATTTGAATTCAGTCGCAAAAAAGGCAACGCGTCGCGAAAATTACGTCCGGCCTTAGTAAAGACACTCATACGCAGCGCCTGCAACGCATCTGACATCGCAACAATCTGGCCAATAACCGACAAACTATCCTCATCTTTTGCCGCCGGATAGCCTGTACCATCACAACGCTCGTGGTGTTCAAGCACTGCCCGGGCAACAGATTCAGGTAATTCCGGGTAACTTTTTAACACCACTTGCCCGATGACAACATGACTTTGAATGGTGCGCCAATCGTTGGCATTAACTTCACCTTTTTTATTTAAAACCTCAGGCGAGATATGGAGAAACCCAATGTCATGTACTAAACCAGAGATAAACGCAGCACAAACATCCTCTTTATCTAAAGACATTTCCCGTGCAATCAGTGCTGCCAACCAAGAACTAAATAACGCTTTTTGAAATTGTTCAGGTAGACACATTTTCATCACTGTCATTTTTTGTGCCAGCACAGGCGGCAAATTCATACCTTGTATTAGCTGTTCTAATTTACGTGTGAACCGTAAATGCCGCTGCACCGCAGAAATATCACGATGTGATTCAAAAAAATGTGAATATTCGACAAGAAAATCCGCGTTAGTCAGGCAATTCTTCACCTTAACTTGCTCTTCTAAAGGCTTTAGTAAACGATGCTGTAACAGACGCTGTGCATAACGCTCGTCAATATTCGAATGCTGACGGATCAACAATTGACCACTACTATCAAAAATATCTTCTGTGGAAATTACACCACCACCGCCTTTATTAGCGTTGGCAAGATATTTAGCGTAAGGGTCTGGCTGGCTAGTACGAAAATCAGCTGTTTCTTGGGTTGCTCTAGTATCAGAAGTATTTTTCAGCGCGAACTGGCTCATGTTTTTTTCGCCTGGGCGATAGGCTATTTTAATTGCTATCTAATAATTAGCTTTTACAGTCACTTACAATCTCCATATCGATTTTCTGACCACCATTTAATAATTGCCAAATAACGGCCATTCATATAGTTATGGCAACAAACAAACTTAGGCAGCTGAGCTATTCGCCTCACGCGCATTCTTCTCTTCCTGCCACTGCTGAAGAATAGGGCGGAATACATCCGTCAACTCCTTCGGGTCAAATTTAGGCACATAATAATCAGCCCCCACAGCATGACCAATAGACCTGTTTGCGTCGGCTGACAAAGAAGAATGCATTATTACCGGTACACCTTCAAATCTCGGATCATTCTTGATTCTCTTAGTCAAGACATAGCCATCCATCTCTGGCATTTCAACATCAGTGAGTACAGCTGCCACATAATCTCGAATGGGTTTTCCTTCCTGCTGAGCACGCGTAGCAAGCCCTTCAAGCCGAATCCAAGCCTCTCTACCATTCTTAGAACTAATATGTTTAATACCCACCGCATTGAAGGCAGTTTCAATCTGTTTACGTGCGACTACTGAGTCATCGGCGAACAAGACAACGGCGTCAGTATGAAATGCTTCAATAGAATCATAGATAGATGGATCATTGCCAAAGTCCCCTGTATCTGCCATCACCTTTTCAACATCAAGAATCATGACAATACGATCATCCTCCAGTTGGGTTACCGCCGTAATCAAACCGCCCATACGGTTAGACATCATCGGTGGTGGTGCTTTTACCTGAGTCCAGTCAAGACGCAAAATGCTTTCTACTGAGTCTACTAAAACTGCCTGAGTGAAACGGTTATATTCAGTAATAATCAAAATTTCTGGTGCTTTCTCTGTCTCAACACCGCAGAATTTAACCAAGTTAATAACAGGAATCATACTGCCACGCAGGCTGATCATCCCTTCTACCGCATCGGGCACATCTGGCGCATGAGTAATGTCTGTCACACGCATCACCTCGCGCACTTTAAACACGTTTATTCCGTAAATCTCTGCCCGGCCCGTTCTCTTATCTTCACCCAAGCTGAAGAGAAGTACCTCTAATCGGTTAGTACCGGCCAGTTTAGTGCGGTCATCAACTGATTTCATCAACCTTGACATTATCCACTCCTGTCTTCATACGCCAATGACAATAGGATTAATACTCCTAGCATCTGTAACGGCGATTAACGCGATAACTTTAAGTACAGTTAATAGACCTTAGACGACTTACACATCAAATAGCCTTCAAAACCGATGACGCCAAGGAAAAGCAGGGATATTAAGCACTAAACAGCAAGAGAAACTAGCCCACATTTCTCACCAGGGGGCGAGATGATCACACCCCAAGACTCGGTTTTGTCCCCCTTGAGGGGGAGTACTTCCTCGAGTTGTCTGACGACAACCCTCAGGGCGCATAGAGATTTTATTTTACAGTGGATTTTCTGAAGCAGTGGAATACGGGCTGTATTTCCGAGCGAAGGAAACTCGCTGTACAATCAAAGATCAAACGAGAATTCCTCATCCTGGTGAGAAATGCGGGCTAACGACCAATACCGCGAATCAGGGTATACCGCCATTGATCATCGGCGCGCTCAACAGCAATGTTTGAAAAGGCAATATAAGACTCTACACGCTTTGCATCCGTCGCAAGCAGACGTAAATTGATACGCTTTTCATTACTTTCACTAACCTCGCACTGGCGATCTGAGCCAGATCCAATACAATCTAGCAATTCAATTAATACTTCCATAGCAGCAAGCTGCTGATTAATCGATAGATTTTCAACACTGACAGAAAAGCGATAATAACTTCCATGAGAAGGACTAAGCTCAGCCTTGCCTAAGACAATATTTTCCAAGCTAAAACCATCTCGCGCACTTGCATCATCACTATCACGTAAATACAGAATGCTAAGTGTCGCAAGCAACAAAGCAACAACCAAAATAATCAGCCATCTATAGCGTCTGAAGTTAGCAAAAATTAGCACCAACAACAGCAGCACTACCGCGCCAATTATCACACCAAAAAGCCAGTACATCTATAGACCTATGAGTATTATTCAGACAAACCCATACTACCGTAAAGTATTCAGTTGTGCTGAGATTTAAGACGTGTTTTTCAAAATGCGTAAGCGGTAAGTTTAAACATCATCACGCCATAAGAAATTAAGCTGGGCTAGTCGCTGAGAAATAATGCATGCAATATTACGCATAAACAGATAACCAAGTTTCGGCTCTCGCTCAAATAGCATATCAAGTTTACCCTTAGCAATACAAAGCACACACACATCATCAAATGCAGATACCTTTGCAGCACGACGACGCTGTTCTATATAAGCCATCTCACCAACAATATCGCCAACGCGTAATAGTGCCAAGCGCCTATTACCATCACCCCCATTCTTTAATGGTGAACGTGCATACGACTGAATTTCGACATCGACTCGACCA
>CAYURS010000115.1:0-3988 GCA_964447165.1 uncultured Thiotrichales bacterium | reverse complement strand
GCCTTGCCTGGACTGAAGTCGGTGGTGATTTGCTCACGCTTGAGGCCGCTGTTGTAGGTGGTAAGGGCAAACTATCAATTACTGGGCAGATCGGTGATGTCATGCAAGAGTCAGCACAAGCAGCCATGACAGTGGTGCGCAGTCGAGCCGCCATGCTGGGTATTGACCCAGAGTTTTATCGCGACAACGATATCCACATTCACGTGCCTGAAGGCGCTATACCCAAAGATGGTCCAAGTGCGGGCGTGGGTATGTGTACGGTGCTGGTGTCTGCGCTAACTGGCATTCCTGTGCGCTCTAATGTGGCGATGACAGGCGAGATTACCCTGCGTGGGGAAGTGTTACCGATTGGTGGGTTGAAAGAAAAATTACTGGCAGCGCATCGTGGTGGTATCGATACGGTGCTTATCCCGGAAGAGAACAAACGTGACCTTGAAGAAATTCCTGATAACATTAAGCAGAAACTCGATATTCGTCCTGTTAAATGGATTGATGAGGTCTTTGCTGTTGCCTTACAGCATATGCCAAAGCCATTAAGTGAAGATGAAGTGCAAAAATTACTCAGCAAAAGGACCGCAGGCGTCAAAAATAAAGACGATCAACTGCGCGCGCATTGATCAAATAAGGCCGTGAATGGCTGATTTCCTTGCAAGCCGCATAAACACTGCTTGACAGGGCTTTTTCCTAATTGGTATAAAGGTTCCCCCTTTTACGCCGATTGTGTTTCATTCTCTCGGTGTGTGGTACATACAAAATCCGAGTGGCTAATTTTTGGCTTATCCTATGCCACCCAACATAAATACTGAGGAGATATATAGTGAATAAATCAGAATTGATCGACGCCATGGCTGAATCCGCAGACCTCTCTAAAGCAGCGGCAGGCCGCGCTCTTGAGGGCGCAATTAGCGCAATTTCCGGTGCATTGAAAAGTGGTGACCAAGTTGCCTTGGTTGGCTTTGGTACTTTCTCTGTTAAGCACCGTGCAGCGCGTGAAGGTCGTAACCCACAGACGGGTGCAACCATCCAAATTAAAGCCTCAAAATCCCCAGCATTTAAGGCTGGTAAGGGATTTAAGGATGCCGTACAATAGCGCTCCTTTCAACGGGTGCTTAGCTCAGATGGTAGAGCGTCGCCCTTACAAGGCGAATGTCGGGGGTTCGATCCCCTCAGCACCCACCAGAAGTATTAGGAGTGGTAGTTCAGCTGGTTAGAATACCTGCCTGTCACGCAGGGGGTCGCGGGTTCGAATCCCGTCCACTCCGCCAGTAAAGAGTACCGAACAAAGCTCAGGGGTACCGAGCGAAGGATGCTTGTGCCCTTTGATGCTTCTGTTAAGCAGCACCCTGTTCAGGATCCCACGCTAGTGTAGTGTTTCATACTAAATGCAGAGATAGACGCAACGAGAAAGGCATCTGCCGCGTTGTGTTCTCTTGAGATAGCACCACTATCCCGGCGAGAACACGCCTTGCATCTGTCCTTTCTCGTTGCGTCTATCTCTGCATTTAGTATGAAACACTGCACTAGGTCTTGACTCCGATCTGGGTTACTATTCGACCCACGTAATCATCACAATAAAACCTCCCTATGCTTGAATTTATTCGTCAACGTGCAACAGGTGTTATCGCCTGGATCATTGTTATCGGTATCACCGCTACTTTTGCTCTTTGGGGTTTGGCTGATTATTTAACGCCCGATGCCAATGTTTATGTCGCCGAAGTTGATGGCGAAAAAATCACGCAAAACACATTGCAACGCCGTTATTTGCAAAACCGTGCACGCTTGCAAGTGACGCTGGGTGAAAATTTTAATCCTGCCTTTTTTAATGAAGACGCACTTAAATATCAAGCATTAGATGCCTTGATTGAAGAAAACATTTTACTTGCTAAGCTCGGCGACTCAGATCAACAAATCGGCAATCAACAGCTTAGCGCAACGATTCAATCACTCGAAGCATTTAAAACCAATAATGTTTTCGATAGTACGCGTTATCAAGATCAAATTCGCATCCAGGGCGAATCGGTAGAGGGTTTTGAACAGCGTATACGCAGAGCTATCTTAATAGACCAAGCGGTTAGTAGTATTGTACAGAGCAGTGTTGTCAGCGATACCGAGCTCGATGCGTTCATTAAATTGCGTGATCAACAACGCGAAATCAGTGTGCTCACTATTGCGCGTAGTCGTTTTATCGATACAGTAGCAATCAGCGACACCGACATTCAAGATTATTACGCCGAAAATGGCAATCGATTTCAAACAGCAGAGCAGGTGTCTATAGAATATCTTGTGCTTGATGCCAACGACTACATGGCAGATATTGAAATCTCAGAAGAAGATGTTGAATTTCACTACCAAGAGCGCAAGGCTGAGTTTGTTGTCGATGAGCAGCGTCGTGCTCGCCATATTCTCTTAGAGCTTGATTCAGCAAATGATGAAGCCGCAATAGCGAAAATACGTGCCAAAGCACAAGCGCTACTTGATCGTATTAATGCTGGTGAAGGCTTTGCCGAATTAGCAAAAGAACACTCAGATGATGCTGGTTCTGCAGGTAGCGGTGGTGATCTTGGCTTCTTTGGTAAAGATGTCATGGTTCCAGCGTTTGAAAAATCTGTTTTTGCGTTAGAACAAGATCAAGTCAGCGAGCTTGTGCAATCAAGCTTCGGTTTTCATATTATTAAATTGACTGAAATTCAGGCGCAGCGCGGCAAAACCTACGATGAAATGAAGTCCCAACTTGAGATTGAATTAAAACGTGACAAAGCGGCCGATATCGTTATAGAACGCTCTGAACTACTGGTTGACACCACTTACGAAAACCCAGAAACACTATCAGTCGCTGCCGAACTTTTGGGTTTAGACATTCAAACCAGTGAATTGTTTGAGCGCAACCGTGGTATTGGTATCGCCAGTGACCAGCAAGTGCGTAACGTAGCCTTCTCCGATGATATTGCACAAGGTAATAATAGCGAAGCCCTACAAATTAATGGCAACCGTATTGTCGTTTTACGGTTAAAAGAGCGTGTTGAGCCCAAGCCAAAACAGCTTGACCTAGTACGCGACGAAATTAGCAGCATCCTTAAAGACCAAGCTGCGAATAATGC
The DNA here is from genome assembly GCA_964447165.1 of uncultured Thiotrichales bacterium. Taxonomy (GTDB): domain Bacteria; phylum Pseudomonadota; class Gammaproteobacteria. The sequence goes on along the minus strand of CAYURS010000115.1, from coordinate 890 downwards.
GGCGCAAGAGCTGGCCGAAAGGTTGCTTACTGATTTAGACTCAGGCAATGATATTACCGAACAGCTTGCTGAAAACGAACTATCATGGACCGAAACAAAGCTCTATAACCGTAATGATAACCAACTTAATCGCGTTATTCTGCAAGATATATTTAAAGTGGTAGAAGCTTCTGAGCAAGCGAGTATCATCGATTTGCGTAACGGTGATTATGCACTGGTAAAAATGACGGCAATTAAAGATGGTGACGCAATCAGTTTGAGCAATGAACAACGTCAAGTCTTAAAAGACCAACAGCAACGCACACGTGGTAATAATGAATACACGGCGTGGATTAAAGTGCTCAAGGATTCAGCAAAAATTTTCTTGTTTGAAGAGAATATCTGAGGAACCTTAACTGTTACGTCATTGCGGAAATTACGCAGTAATTATCCGCCATCTTTTCAAGATTATTTTGATGCTTTTTGGGCGTCTACTTTGATATCAAAAGCAACCAAAAGTCTTGCTCTCGCCCAGTCATCGCCTTCAAGGCGGCACCCTCGGCTCTCGTCACGCGTTTTATCTTATTGAGGTGGCTAGAAGGTCGCGAAAACATGGGCTATAGAATGATAGCTAGAATTTATTCTAGTTTTATTAATTTCCGCGTATTTTTTCTATATACAAACCACATTTCATTTCAATTATAGCGACTATCTTAAACGATGATAGTTGCTCAGTATTGTGTTCTAAAGTGTTCTCTAGATTGCTGATGTGTTCAGGCTTTTCGAATGCAAAAATATCGTCAAATGAAATCACCAGAGCTGTATTTTTCGGGTAAATTTTTTCAGATTACTTTCCGAATTATTAAAGTCGCTTATTAGATTTTTTGCCCATGGCAAGTATTCCCTGGCCG
>CAYURS010000114.1:0-3994 GCA_964447165.1 uncultured Thiotrichales bacterium | reverse complement strand
ATTCCACTGCCTCAGAAAATCCACTGTAAAATAAAATCTCTTCGTGATCATCTCGCCCCCTGGTGCGAAATACGGGCTAGTCGGCCAAAGCCTTTTGTTGCAGCGCTACCAATTCGCCAATGCCTTTTTCTGCTAACGCGAGCATAGCGTCGAGTTCATCTTTGCGAAAAGCATGGCCTTCAGCGGTGCCTTGTATTTCGATAAAGGCACCGGCTTCGTTCATGACGACGTTCATATCGGTTTCGGCATTAGAATCTTCAGCATAATCAAGATCAAGTACAGGCGTGCCTTGGTATATGCCGACGGAAACTGAGGCAACGCTGCCGTGGATAGGGTTTTTCTTTAGCTTCATGGATTTCACGGCATCGACAAGCGCAACATAGGCGCCGGTGATGGAGGCGGTGCGGGTGCCGCCATCGGCCTGGATCACATCGCAATCGATGGTAATAGAGTTTTCACCCAGCGCCTCAAGGTCTATTGCAGCACGTAAGGATCGGCCAATAAGGCGTTGGATTTCCATAGTGCGACCACCTTGCTTGCCGCTATTGGCTTCGCGGCGCATGCGCGATCCAGTGGAACGCGGTAGCATGCCGTATTCAGCGGTAACCCAGCCCTGACCTGAGCCTTTTAAAAACCTGGGGACGCGTGTTTCAACTGAAGCGGTACAAATTACTTTGGTGTCGCCAAACTCTACCAGTACAGAACCTTCGGCATGCTTGGTATAGTTACGGCTTAGTTTTACCGTGCGTAATTGGTTGGGGGTTCGTCCACTAGGGCGCATGATGTGACCTTCTTGATTGGCTAAAAGCGACGGATTATAGCGTCCGCGCACCGTGCTGTCCCGCGGGTATTAAAGTGCATGGCTCAGACGACTAAATAAGGATACATAATGATACGCAGTATGACGGGTTTTGCCAGTGTTCGGCGTCGTTTTGGCGATACTGAAATTGCCTGGGAGGTCAAGACAGTCAATCATCGTTATCTCGAGATTAGCCCACGCCTACCGCGTGATTGGAATAATGTTGAACCCGCTTTACGTAAGTGTATCGCAGCCAAGCTCAATCGCGGTAAAGTTGATTGTAGCCTTAAGCTGGAGCACGCATCAGCAGGGGTAGCGTCATTACGTGTCGATAAGCTTGTATTGACTCAACTTAATAAAGCTATGGACGAGGTGCAACGTGAGATTCATGGTCTGGCGCAAGCCAATGTTATAGATGTATTGAATTGGACGGGTGTGTTGGCGAGTGACGCTGAAGATGTCGATGGCTTAAAAAAGGCTGCGTTGGATGCCTTGAACGAGGCGTTGGGTGAGCTTGTCGCCTATCGTTTGCGTGAAGGTGCGAGCTTAAAGGCGGTAATATTGTCACGTTGCGATGGTTTGGAAAAAGCTGTACTTGATGTGGTTGAAAAACTACCGCAGGTGCGCGAGCATTGGCGTAATCGCTTGTTGGGTCGCATCAAAGAACTGGATATTGAGGTAGACCCTACTCGTGTTGAGCAGGAATTATTATTCGCTGCGCAAAAAATGGATGTAGCAGAGGAGCTGGATCGTCTAGCCATGCATATTCAAGAGGTGAGAAGCACTTTGGAAAGCGATAAAAGCATTGGTCGGCGCCTCGATTTTTTGATGCAGGAGCTTAATCGTGAGACCAACACACTGTCGTCTAAATCAGTGGACAGCACGGTAACGCAGCTAACCGTTGATATGAAGGTATTGATAGAACAAATGCGTGAACAGGTACAAAACATTGAATAGTTATCGCAATGGGCTCAGCCAATGAATAGGTCAGTGAACGGCACCTTGTTTGTTGTGTCAGCACCATCGGGTGCAGGCAAGACATCGCTAGTCAAAGCGCTGGTTGCGAGCAGGCCAAACCTTGGTGTGTCAGTCTCGCACACTACGCGTCCAGCACGTCTTGGTGAAGTTGATGGGGTGGATTATCACTTTGTCTCGCAAGAACAGTTTATGGCTATCAAAGATAATGACGGTTTTCTAGAAAATGCCACAGTTTTCGACAATTATTACGGAACTTCGCGTAATTTCGTTACAAATAATCTGAAAAACGCTGGCAATGTGATGCTAGAGATTGATTGGCAGGGTGCCACTCAGGTTAAGCAAAATATGCCTGAGGCCGTGAGTATTTTTATATTGCCGCCATCGTTAAAGGTGTTAGAGCAGCGTTTACGTAAGCGCCGACAGGATAGCGAAGCGATTATTGCTCGTCGCCTACGCGATGCGCGCACGGATATTGAGCAGTGCAAAAATTTTGATTACATTGTAATGAACGATGATTTTGATACAGCGATAGTCGATATTAAGACCATTTTTCATGTGACTGATCTGCATCGTGATAAGCAGTTAGAGCAATATGGTCATTTATTCGGCTTGGTCTGATGCGTTGGACTAACGCAAAGGTATGCTACAATTGATCGATTCGATATTTAGTTTTTTAGGAGAGAGAGTATGGCCCGAGTTACTGTAGAAGACTGCCTTGAGCACGTTGACAACCGTTTTGAGCTAGTACTGGTTGCCACCAAGCGTGCCCGTCAGTTGGAAATGGGCCAAGATGCTAAAGTTGAGTGGGAAAACGACAAGCCAACAGTGGTTGCTCTGCGTGAAGTTGCCGAGGGTTTGACTACTGCAGCTATTTTGACCGAAGTTGCTAAGCCTGAGCCAGTGATTGAAATTACTGATGAAGCTCTGCAAGGCGCGCTGCAATAATCACCAACAACAATCGATGACAGCCCCCTAAAAGATGGAGCGCGGCGTCACCAAGGTGATAGGGGGGGCAATAAAGGCAAGCTCTTCACTTTTGCTAACGCCGAATGACGGGCACCTCCTTGATAGCTTACAAGCGCTCTTAGAAGAGTATCTATCTGAAGATCAAGTGGCAGTGGTTTACCGCGCCTACCAGTTTGGTGCGCGTGTTCATCGAGACCAGCAACGGGCTTCGGGTGAACCCTATATTCATCACCCCTTGGCCGTTGCGCGTATTCTTGCCAAAATGCGGCTTGATTATCGCACCATTACTGCTGCCATTTTACATGATGTTATCGAAGATACCCCGGTTGACAAAGAAGAGATTGAAAGTGAGTTCGGTAGTGAGATTGCCGAACTTGTTGATGGTGTTACCAAGCTTACCCAGATCGAGTTTGAAAATAAGTTAGAGGCCGAAGCCGAAAATTTTCGCAAAATGATGTTGGCGATGGTGCGCGATATTCGCGTCATTATTATTAAATTGGCTGATCGTCTGCACAATATGCGCACGCTAGGTGCCTTGGCTAGTCATAAGCGTCGCCGCATCGCCAAAGAAACCTTAGAAATTTATGCGCCAATGGCCAATCGCCTGGGTATGAATCAATTTCGTATTGAGTTGCAAGACTTAGGGTTTCAGGCACTTTATCCGCAGCGGTATCGAATTTTATCGGCAGCGATAAAACGTGCGCGCGGTAATCGAAAAGAAGTTATTCAAAAAATCAACAGATCGCTTGAGCAGCGTCTATGGCAAGAAGGTTTGCAAGCCAAGGTCGAAGGTCGCGAAAAGCACTTGTACAGCATCTATCAAAAGATGCGTATGAAACGCTTATCATTCTCTGAAGTATTCGATGTCTATGCATTTCGTGTCATGCTCGATACGGTTGATGGTTGTTATCGAGCACTAGGTGTTATGCATCATTTATACAAACCAGTCAGCGGTCGTTTTAAAGACTATATAGCCATTCCCAAAGCAAATGGTTATCAATCATTACATACGGTGTTATTTGGTTCTTATGGTGTGCCCGTGGAAATTCAAATTCGAACCCATGATATGCACAAAGTAGCTGAGGCCGGTGTTGCTGCACACTGGTTATATAAAGCATCTGACCTTAAAGCTAGCGGTACCACTGTCAGTATTCATGAATGGATGAGTGGCTTGTTGGAAATGCAGCAGCAAGCAGGTGATTCAGTCGAGTTTCTTGAGAACGTCAAGATCGATTTGTTCCCTGATGAAGT
>CAYURS010000113.1:0-4005 GCA_964447165.1 uncultured Thiotrichales bacterium | reverse complement strand
CAATTAGCGCGCGACTTATTCAGGCAAGGTCGTGACGATGATTTTTTGCTTGATGAGGTGTTAGCACAATTTCGTCGTGAATGTCATCGTCGTACAACGTTGTTGCGTATGTTTATGGAAATTCAAATTTCGGCAGCGTATGCGGACGGTGATTTTAGTGTCGCTGAGCGTGATTTACTGCGTCGGGTATGCATTGGCGTAGGCTTTTCAGCCCATGAGTTTGCTCATCTTGAGGCAATGGTTAAGGCGCAATTTGGGCCGCATGCAGGAACAAGCGCATCGCGCCCGTCATTGGTAGATGCTTATGCGGTGTTGGATGTATCGAGTGAAACCAGCGATACCGAAGTAAAAAAAGCCTACCGCCGCTTAATGAATCAGCATCACCCTGATAAATTGGTTGCTAAGGGCTTGCCAGAAGAGATGATGAAGCTTGCTGCCGAGAAAACGCATGCAATTAAGCAGGCCTACGAAACGGTAAAAGCACAGCGTGGCATACGTTAACCAAAGCGTTATTGCTCGATGCGCTATAATCCCAGGTAATTGCTGACTCAGCACCTTTAATCGAGAGAATATATGACTTTAGCCCTTAGCAAACGACCTGGAATGACTTTGTTTTGCTATGCCCTTTGCCCTCGTTGTCATCGTACACGTTTGGCGGTAGCAGAAAAGAATATTGCTATTGATGTTATTGATGTTGAGGATGGTGACTACCCTGAAGATTTGCTGGAGTTGAATCCATACCAGATGTTACCAACGTTAGTTGACCGTGAGTTGGCATTGTACGATTCGAGGTTAATTGTTGAATATATCGATGAGCGTTTTCCACACCCACCGTTGATGCCGATTGATCCGGTTGCGCGCGCTAAGACGCGCCTTATGCTTTACCGTATCGAGCGTGATTGGTATTGTGCCTTAGATAAACTGGAGCACGGAAGTAAGAGCGAGGCGGCTCAAGCGCGGCAATCAATTGCTGATGGTTTGGCAGTGTTGGCGCCCATGTTTGGTTCGGCGTTTAGCCAGGCACCTTATTTTATGAGTAACGAGTTCACCATGATTGATTGTTATTTTGCTCCTTTGCTTTGGCGCCTGCAGCATTACGATATCAAGCTTTCTAGGGAGGCACAGCCAGTTTTAAACTATGCCGAGCGATTATTTTCTAGAGCAACATTTCAGGCTAGTCTGTCAGCACAAGAACGAGCGTTACGCTAAGGAACCTCTGATCAAGTCATGAACGAAAATCTTGAGTCTAAAATATCCAACTTTGACATGCCCTTGGGGTGCTTCGTTACGAATCTTCGCAATAGCCTGCTATTACGTGCGAATCGCGCCTTGAGTTTGAATATTTTGGCTCTCAATCTACTATGTGTACCCCTCAAGGGGGTATTGCTACGTACTCTCGGGGTAAAACGAACCCTCGGGGTATTCCGCCCAGACTTAATCAGAGGCTCCTTAATGAGAACAGCCTTGTGATAACGCAAGTCATGACTTCGTCACGACCCTATCTCATCCGAGCATTATATGAATGGATTAGCGCAAATGATCTCACGCCGTATGTACTGGTTAATGCCGAGGCGCCATCAACAGTAGTGCCACAGGACTACGTTGAGAATGGCAAGATTGTGCTCAATATTGGTGGTCAATCGGTGCAGGACTTAAGCCTTGGTAATGAGGCAGTTGAGTTCAGTGCACGTTTTTCTGGCCAAGCAATGCCGATTAATGTGCCAATTAGTGCCATACTTGCTATTTATGCTCGTGAAAATGGTCAAGGTATGGTCTTCAATGAAGAAGGCGGCACGATCCCGCCGGATTCACCAAAATCGCCAGGACTAAGGCCCGACAAGCCACATCTCAAACTGGTAAAGTAGTTTTTGCTTTAAAGTGGCTCCCAGCTTTTTGTATAGGTTTCAATCTGGGTTTTAGTCAAGATATTCAAATATTTTGACGACACGTTTGACGCCTTTAATTTTGCTGGCACGTTGTGCTGCGCGTTGCCCTTCATCACGTTTAACGATGCCCATAAGGAACACGGTGCCTTTTTCTGTCACCACCTTAACGTGGATAGGGTTAAGATCTTTTGCGCCAGTGAGCGTAGTTTTTACCTTGGTAGTAATCCAGGTATCGTTAGACCCTCGGCCAAATGATTTGTGGTCGCCAATAGTAATCTCGTTATGAACGCGCGCGACTTTATCGATTTTTTGGGCAATTGAAGCGGCGCGTTGACGTAAGTTCTCGTTTGGGGTTTCGCCGGTCAGCAAGACAATATTGTTGTAACTGGTGCCGCGTACGCGTGCTGTCTCTTTTAGACCTTCATCCTTGCTAAATAAGTCATTAATTTTGAACTCAATAGTTTGGTCTTCAACCACGGTGCCTGGTGTGCGGCGTTCGATGGTTGCCGTGGTAACGACTGCTGCTGCGCCAATGACGATAAGGGGTGCGCAAGCATATTGGCTGCTAGACAGTAAGACAATAAATGTGGCAGTAATGATTTTTTTCATGGGCCGAGTTGCTCCTTTGCAATAACGGTTTTTTAGCATAAATTAATAATGCTTGCTTCAATCGAGGCAAGCATCAAACGCATCTTTTATCCAATCAATTTTAGCATTGTTATGGCTGCTATGTTTACTGTCGTTTTCAATGAGTACGACATCGAAGCGCATGGCAACATCGTCGTGCAAGTTATTTTCTTGGTTATAACAAAGTGCGGTGCGCGTAATGCGTTGTTGCTTGCGCTGGTTGATCGTGTCGGCGGCACAGCCAAAATCACTGCGGCTACGGTAACGAACTTCAATAAAAACCAATGTCTCGCCCTCGGTCATGATCAAGTCAATCTCTCCCCAGCGACTGCGATAATTTTGTGCTTTAGGTTTTAGTCCTTGTTTGGTGAGATAATCCGCTGCCATAGACTCGGCGTCGGCGCCTAATTGAAGGTGGTGGGCACGACGGTGCATTATGGCGTAAATGGCGTAACAAGTGGCGAACTTACACTCGTATCCGGTTGCGCTAACATAACCGGTATGCCATGGCTGATTTTTGCCCAAGATAGCTGGCGATGCAGTCGCCTCTGTCGATCCATGCTCAGCACCCCTGTTTGCCCTTGGTAGGAATAATATTCTGATTGTTGTAGCGCGTTAATATGGGGAATAAGCTTGAATGCATCAGCACCTAAGGCGTAGAGGCGTAGCAGGTTATGACTATTTTGTGGCCAAAGTTGCGCTACTTGTTGGCGTATGGTTGAAGCAGCAGGGTCAATGGCCCACAGTGTGTCGCAGAACATGACTCCATTAATATCGCGATCAGCCTCGGCATCGATGGTGCCACTAAAGATGTGTGAGCTGGCATAGACTGGCAGATTGCTGGCGTGGTGAAATTTAAGTTGGGGTTTTAATAAACGCCCTTGACGTGGGAACGCAGCAAGAAAAATAAAATCAGCATCATGGCGACGGCGCGGCTCAAAATGCAGCTCTAACCCCATTTGTTGTTGTAAGCTGCGTTTACGTGTTTGACTCGAGTTAAGTTGCAGCATACTGCGTAAGGGTCGTGAAAAGTCGCTACTGTTAGCATCGTAGTATTTGTTCTCAACGAGAATGCCACCGAGTGACTGCCAATGATCGGTGAAAGCAGTTTGCATGCGTTCGCCCCAATCACCTCTTGGCGTCAACGCGATGGCTTGTCTGTGGCCATCATGCCAGGCGCGTTCGGCAACTTGGCGTGCTTCATCTTCGGGTGCCAGGCCAAACTGAAAAAATAAATCGTGGGGTTCGCCACGGCCACTGACATAATTGAGCGCCAGCAAGGGAATTGATAAATCACTATGTAATGCCAGCGAGTCGATAGCGTTTTTGCTCAGTGGCCCAATAATAAACTCAGCGCCATTGCTCACCGCGTTTTGATACACCGTGTAGATATCGCCACGAACCTGCCCGTCAGCGTTAGTCACATCATAGACGCGAATGCTGGGTGTAATGCTGTGATCACTTTGGTAGTAAGCAGCCAAAAAACCATCGC
>CAYURS010000112.1:0-4010 GCA_964447165.1 uncultured Thiotrichales bacterium | reverse complement strand
TTCGGTCTTTGGCTTGTCACGAATTGTCTCAGGAGTTTTGCCAGTATTCCAATCATGGAGCCTCTTGATTAATTCTGGGACAGCGAGATTGAGCCTAAAATTTTTCAGATCGAGGCGCGAATCGCAGTCAATAGTGGGGCTATTGATAAGATTCGCAACGAAGAGCTGGGAGGTTTTAGGCTCAAGATCGTGTGCCATGGGTTAATCAAGAGGCTCCCTATAAAGACCAGCCCCAAAACTCGAGGAAGTCGGTGAACGGCCACATATTGGAGGCTTTCCGCTGCCAGGGTTTTAGGCTGGTATAGAAGATAGTACCGGTTTTTTCGGGATCACCATAGTCTTTATCGACACCAATTCGTCGGTCAAAGGCCCACCAGCTCATGAGTAATGCCTCGAAGGGTTTGTATGAGCCTTTGACATAACCTTTACGTGAGCCTTGTTGTGAAAATAGCGATGTTATTTTCTCGCCAATAGGTAAAGAACGCAATTCTTTGATAGCAGCAAGATGCATTGGAATAGTCTCTATATTAGATGATGAGTTCATTGGTGGGGAGACAGAGACATTATGAATTCGGTGGCTTTCGCTTCGTAAATCAATAATAAAGCGAGAGTTTTTGCCATGGAGTGCTATTAATCCAGGAAGTTTTTCACCAAATACGGTCTGGCTATTATTTGACCAGCCCTTTGGTAAGGCTGACTCTATCAACTGATCGGTTGGTATAAACGCCAGATAGCAGCCGCAGCTATGAACAGTGCTAATCAAGACCGGCTGTTCGTCTTGATTGAGTGTGATAATGACAAAAAGTCCAACGTTACGACCGTAGGTGAGGCTAAATGGCCATGCACGAAACGGCACATGACTAAAATGAAAGCGGTAGATCAAATTGGTATAATGGCCGTGCTGCCCTTCAAAGCGTGTTTGTTCGCCATATAAGGTTGCTCGACGAGTGTCAATTTCGATAAGTTCGTTGTTGTTCTCATCTCTGCGGGCTGTGACCGTGCCGATTTTATTGAATTCACGGTCACCGTTTTCGATACGAAGTATTGGCGCATATTTGGCGAGCAACCCTGGCTCAATATTATTTACAGAGTAAATCCTATTAAAATCAATATCTTGAGTATTTTTTGGAACAATAGAACAGGCGCTAAGGGTGATAGCAAGGCAAAATATTAGTGTTTTAGCGAAACCGAAAAATAGGTTTTGTACCCCGAGGGCATATTGAGGGTTGGAGCAGTGCATGGTTTTTTGTCGCCTTCGGTTTTCGGGGGCTTACATTTTGATAAGACAGTTCGCACATGGTTGCAGCTTTAGTATAATAACTCGTTTTTGCAGCGTGTCCTTAGAAGGCGTCGCGCTTAGCTAGGGAAGCTCTGAATTAAGTCTGGTTGATTTTAGCCAGTGTAAAACAATCATGACTTGTTCAGAGCTTGCCTAAATAACCACAAAATTCGCTGCGTATAATTAATATTTTTACCCCGAGGGTACGTAGAGGGGCGCACGTAGTCGTGACGGCTTGCCGCCGCGCTGATTTATTTTTACTTGTATTGGAGAGATACGATGTCTGTAAAACACCCTGTGATTGCCGTAACCGGCTCGTCTGGTGCTGGCACCACTACTGTTAAAATCGCCTTTGAGCATATTTTTCGTCGCGAGGGGATTACCCCCGCTATCGTCGAAGGTGACAGTTTTCACCGTTTTGACCGGGTTGCGATGAAGGCAGAAATCGCCAAGGCGCAGGATGCAGGTGGCAATATTAGTCATTTCGGCCCGGAGGCTAACTTATTCGATAAGCTTGCAGAGCTGTTTAAGACGTACGGTGAAACGGGTACTGGCGAGCGTCGTTACTATTTGCATAACGAAGAAGAAGCCGAACCTTTTGGTCAAGAGCCGGGTACGTTTACACCGTGGCAAGCACTAGCTAAAGGCTCTGACCTGCTTTTCTATGAAGGTTTGCACGGTGGTATTGTCAACGCAGATGATAACGTTGCCCAGTGGGTTGATTTACTGGTTGGCGTTGTGCCGATTGTGAACCTTGAGTGGATTCAAAAAATCCATCGCGACTGCGCCCAGCGCGGCTACTCTGTTGATGCGGTAACCGATACCATTTTACGTCGTATGAATGATTATGTGCATACGGTGACACCGCAATTTTCACGCACGGATATCAATTTCCAGCGAGTGCCGGTTGTTGATACGTCTAACCCATTTATCGCGCGTGATATTCCAACGCCAGATGAGAGTTTTGTTGTCATACGTTTTCGCGAGCCTAAAAGGCAAGACTTCCCCTATTTCATGAGTATGATTCAAGACTCTTTTATGTCACGTGCGAACACACTGGTTGTGCCAGGTGGCAAGATGGGTATGGCGATGGAAATTATTCTTACACCAATTCTGCATACCATGATCGAGAAAATGCGTACGGCGTAATGTTGTACTGTTATTGAGAGCCTAGCAAGAAGGTTAACTGTGCTGGGCTTCCAATAACGTTTTCAAAGCCTTTTTATGTTAAGCCGATTATCCATAGATCAGGGTAATAATATCTCCTTAATCGAGCGAGCCACTAAAAGTTTCTTTGTAGCGCGCATAAAATTCATCTTTGCTGAAATAATGGTTTTGTGTGCCAGCATGGCCAATTTTTATTGCGCCCATGAGTGAGGCAATGCGACCGGTTGTCTCCCAGTCCATGTCATTCATCAAGCCATAGAGTAAGCCGGCACGATAGGCATCACCACAGCCAGTAGGGTCTTTTATCGTGTTGATTTTAACGACAGGTATCTCTGTGATGGCACCATTATGAAAGATGCGTGAGCCTTCGCTACCGCGAGTAACGATAATGGCTTTAACGTGCTCTTGCATGGCATGCAGCGACATGCCTGTTTTATCTTGCAGCATTTCGCCTTCATAATCATTAACGGCTATCCACGTTGCTTGATCAATAAATTGATCCAATTCTTTTTTGCCGAACATGGGTAGCCCTTGGCCAGGGTCAAAGATAAACGGGATGTTAGCATCGGCGAACTGTTGCGCATGTTCTATCATGCCATCACGTCCGTCGGGGGAGACCATGCCGATAGTAATGCCAGTAGCATCGCTGACTTTATTTCGCTGCGAGTAGTTCATCGCGCCAGGGTGAAAGGCGGTGATCTGATTGTCATCTTGGTCGGTTGTAATATAGGCCTGTGCAGTATAGGAATTTTCGATATGGCGAATATATTCCATGGTAATACCACAATCTTCAAGCCATTTTTGGTAGCTGCTGAAATCATCGCCCACCGTTGCCATGATTTTACCGCTGCCACCCAGCAAACCAAGATTGTAGGCAACGTTACCCGCGCAGCCGCCGAATTCACGACGTAATTCGGGGACTAAAAAAGCCACATTTAAAATATGAATTTTGTCAGGAAGGATATGGTTTTTAAAAGAATCAGGAAACACCATGATGGTGTCGTAAGCTATGGAACCACAGATTAATGCTGACACGTTGTATTTTATCTCCAAATTACATTGTTGGTAAAATATGCGCTATCAGTGCGCCCTGACACTGTCTCTTAAGCGGGTGATACATAAAAAAAACCATTATAGCGGCATACTCATGCCAATTCTAATTAGGCTGCGTGACAGTTAGAGTGTATGGGTAGTCCAGCACTAAGCTAAAGACGGTAGTGGCCGATAATAGTTAATGACTAAGGTAGTTGCCCTAGAAAAAGGTGAATGACGCCAGTATTGCCCATTAGTCAATGGCAGGGATAGCCAGTTATATAGCATAAGGAGTATGCGTTTCATGAGGGCTTTTGTTGAATTTTCAGATGCTCGCGATTTGTGTCCAGCACGATACAAGGGTGGCACATGAGTGCCTGCCAGTCTTTGAGCGGTCAAAATCTGATTAATATTCTACTAGTAGAAGATAATTATGCCGATTATATTCTGATCGCGAAGATATTTGACAGCATCTATGGTAAAGGCAAGTACTTGCTTACTTGGACTGCTGAGCTTGCCCAAGCTCGCGGCG
>CAYURS010000111.1:0-4010 GCA_964447165.1 uncultured Thiotrichales bacterium | reverse complement strand
CAGGATGCTTAGTCATAATGCAGTTATGGTGACTTTGCGAAAGCACTAATTGTTTGGAATTCAAGAGTTGAGCAATATGTTGGGTTAATTCAGTCGAGCGCGCCCAGTCACGAAATATTTTATCACGCGTATAGGCACTCAATAAACGTCTCGGTGTTAAGCCCCCCGGGGCATGGCGATCAGCAGGCGCACCCGAATACTGCACATCGGCTTCAAACTCGACTGGCACCATTAAAGGTGACAAGGCTGCATCGACGTAAGCTGACATCGCTGTAAGCGTTTCACACTCAACCATGTTACGCACGACAAGATAGCCATCGCGCTGAAAACGCGCTAACTCCAGCCCCTTCAACAAGCCATTATTTGCTGTATGTAATTGATCTATCATGGTTTTATTTTAACATACTAGCTCCAAGTACTTTGTGGCCACACGATGGTAAATAAGCTAAGACGGCAATAGGCCACGCAATGACCAAAGCACGCTGACGATAACGATAGGCATTAATAAATTTAACACAACCCCAGTACGCACCATGGTTTTCATGGGAATACGCTCGGATGCAAAAACAATGGCATTGGGTGGTGTTGCGACCGGCAACATAAAGGCACATGAAGCAGCAAAGGTTGCGGTCAACATTAACATCATCATGTCGTAATTCGCGCCCATGGCCAAGGCAGCTAAAATGGGTAACATTACTTGGGTAATGGCCGTGTTGCTGGTTATCTCGGTGAGAAAGATCATTAATATCGCAACCGCTAATAAAACCCAAATAAACGAGATGCCTGAAAAGAAATGCAGGCTCTCACCAATCCATAAGGAAAGCCCTGAGTTTTGCACTCCGGTCGCGAACGCAAAACCACCACCTAACAATATTAGTATCCCCCAAGGTAGTCGCGCAAATGCCTCTTTACCAAGAATGGCACTGCCATCACGTGTTCTCAATATAAATAAACTAAACGCCGCAACAACGGCAACCGTGCCATCATCAATACCTTGGTAAGGCAATAAAGACGACCACCCAGGAATAATAAAACTATCTAACACCAAGCCTTTGCGTGTAATCCAAGCTAGTGCTGCCAACCCCAACACCCACGCCACAGCTTTTTCTTCGCCACGCATGCGTCCTAGCTCCGTGTAATCTTCTGTAATTTTTAATTCTCCTGACAAGAACCATTCCAGCTTGCGTACCTTGAACTTAGCAACAATCATTAGTAACACTAAACCAATGAGGGTTAATGGCACACCAACCAACATCCATTGTAAAAATGTCGGTCGCAGTGATTCGCTCTGCTCAGCAATGAGCTCAATGAACACAAGATTCGGTACGGTGCCAACAGGCGTTGCCATACCACCGAGGTTTGCAGCATAGGCAATTAATAATAATAAAGTGGTAGCGAAAGTTGCCGTGGTCGCATTGGCCAGATCTAAACCATCAATACGTGACAACACTGCTAAAGCAATCGTTAACATGAGCATGGTTGTTGCGGTATTAGATATCCACATCGACAAGAAAGCTGTTGTCATAATAAACCCAACAATCAACTGCATAGGTGTCGCATGCCAGCGTGATAAAATGGCCAAGGCAATACGCTTATGTAAGCCCGTACGTTGCATTGCTTGGGCAATGAGAAACCCCCCAATGAATAAAAACATAATGCTAGTCATATAGCGTGGCGCGATTTCTTGTGCCGTAGCAATACCTGTGAAAGGAAACGTGATAAGCGGTATAAGTGCTGTGACGGCCAGCGGAACGCACTCGCTAATCCACCACAGCACCATCCAGATGCCGATACCCAACATAAACGGCGCTTGTGGGTGTTCTGTTATGTCGACAAAAATTGGGACAAAAATTGCGCAAAGCGGACCAAGCAGTAAAGCGATTTTTTTCATATTGAGTTGTTACCTTTATGAGGCCACTGCCGCCGCTATAAACTAACAATAATACGCTGTACCGTATAATGTAGGAATACTAAAACGACGTAAATTTATACTGCCAAGGTCAATAACTATGATCATTAAGAATGGCGGCGGCTTGCACCCATGCTTAATAGTTAATGCACTATAATATTTGCATACGTTTTTAACGTACTGCGACGTAGTAGTGCACAGAACTTTCGGCAGTGCTACAACAGCTCCGTATCATCATGTGAGTAAGCCGGGCTACAGCTACAAAGAAAACGTAAATCGCTATCCCCTATTGCAGTAATTTGATGTGATGTATTGGCTGTTATACAAATAGTGTCACCTACTATCACTTTGAAGGTTTTTTCACCCAACACCATTTTTCCCTCACCCTCGAGAATATAATAAAACTCTTCGGTCTTATGGTGTTTATGCAATAAAGTCGTTGTTCCTGGTGGCACAATGGCTTCGGCCAAACTTTGATTTTGTGCTGCATGGTGCGCAGGGTGCATTAACTCACGAATGGTTGAACCGTCTTTAGTGACGAATGCTCGCGCATCGTTGTAAGCTGTTTTTTTTGTCATTGCTTATCTGTCGATTATTTATCGAATACAGCAATGGCTGGCGCGTGATCTGATGGCCGCTCAAGTTTCCGTGGTTCGGTGTCAATAGAGCCTGCTATACATTTTTCAGCAAGCGCGGCACTCGCTAAAACATGGTCAATACGCATTCCGCGTTTGCGGCGAAAGGCCATTTGACGATAGTCCCACCAGCTGAATGATCGGTCTTCTTGTGCAAACATGCGAAAGGTATCGACTAAGCCAAAACTGATTAATTTTTCAAAGGCGGCACGTTCGGGTTTGCTACATAGCACTTCTTCACCCCAAGCTTCTGCATCGTAACAATCGCGATCTTCAGGGGCAATGTTGTAATCCCCTAGCACAACTAACTCTTTGTGTTCTATCAGTTGCGATTCAACGTAGGCAGTAACTTTTTCTAGCCAGTCGAGTTTATAAGCGTATTTTTCTGATCCAACACTTTGGCCATTGGGCACATAGAGATCGATTACGCGGACACCATTGATGGTGGCTGCAAGAATACGACGTTGCGGATCATCAAGATCAGGCACGTCAGTGACAATATCACTGGCCTCTGATGTGCTGATAATAGCAACGCCGTTATAGGTTTTTTGGCCGGAGAAAACGACATGATAGCCAGCCTCTCGGATGGCTTCGGCAGGAAAATTCTCATCGGTCATTTTAGTTTCTTGCAATGCCAAGACATCGGGCTTGGCAGAGTCTAACCAATCCAAAACATGCGTTAGGCGTACACGTAGTGAGTTAACATTCCAACTGGCTATTTTCATCAAGCGGCTAATCCACTATGGCGCAATAAAGCATCGATACGCGGTTTGCGACCACGAAATTCAACAAACAATTCCATTGGTTCACGCGAACCACCTTGCTCTAATATTGACGTTAAAAATTGTTTGCCGGTAGCACGATCAAAAATACCGTTCTCTTCAAATTTGGCAAAGGCATCACTGGACAAGACTTCGGCCCATTTGTAACTGTAATATCCAGCCGAATAGCCGCCAGCAAAAATATGTGAGAAACCATTAGCAAAACGATTAAAGTCAGGGCTAGGCACAACAGCCACTTGTGAGCGTACTTGCTGCAGTATGCCTTCGATATCAATACCGGACTCTGGATCGTATTCACTATAAATGCGAAAATCGAATAAAGCGAACTCTAGCTGTCGCACCATTTGCATACCAGATAGAAAGTTTTTGCTGGCATAAAGTTTTTCATACATCTCGTTTGGTAATGTCTCGCCTGTTTGATAATGACCCGAAATTAACTCCAAGGCTTCACGCTGCCAACACCAATTCTCCATAAATTGGCTGGGCAATTCCACCGCATCCCAGGCGACACCACGAATACCGGCAACAGCTGAATATTCGACTTTGGTCAACATATGATGCAAGCCATGACCAAATTCATGGAATAAGGTAATGACTTCGTTATGTGTAAGCAGTGATGGGTCATCACCTAATGGTGGAGTAAAATTACACGTCAAGTAGGCCACGGGTGTGTCAATACCGTCA
>CAYURS010000110.1:1878-4021 GCA_964447165.1 uncultured Thiotrichales bacterium | reverse complement strand
CAACAACGTATCCGCTTTCTGCGTGCTGTACACGAGGAAGCCTCGCGAGCTGAATTGCCGCCAGAGCTGGTGTTGGCATTAATTGAAGTCGAAAGTAATTTTGACCGCTGGGCCTTATCCTATGCTGGCGCCCGCGGGATAATGCAAATCATGCCTTTCTGGCTCGATGAGATTGGCCGACCCAATGATGACTTATTTGATCTTGAAACCAATCTACGTTTTGGCTGCACCATTTTGAAGTTTTATATCGACAAGGAAAAAGGCGACAAGGTGAGAGGCCTTGCCCGCTACAATGGCAGCACGGGCAAAACCTGGTATTCAGAACGTGTCTTTAAAGCCTTGCGCGAACGTTGGTATCGTTCCTGACCTTTATAAAACAGCACTGGGGAAAACTAGGGGGCGATCATTGCCTCAAGCTTGGCACTATCTTCACCTGATACCTTGTGTGCAACCCTACCGACGATCTCCATTAAAGCAAGTAAATCCGCATCACCGCTATTGGCTCGCAGATCACCGATTAATTTCTCCAGCGTGGCCTTATCAGCATCGGACGGAAAGTGTTCAATGCCCTTGACGATTGCCATTGTTTCTGCCAAAGCCATACCGTTGACACTGCTATCCATGGCACCGATATAGGTCGTCAACGCCGATTTCTCTACAGCGGATGGTCGGTGATTCATACCTTTAACAATCTGCATCGTCGCCTTTAAGGCGCCAGTGTAACTGGTGTCAGCCACCGTATCATCTGGTGTGTCTGACATCTCTGCCGTCGAGCCAGAGTCAGATTGCGAACAACCCAACACAGTCAAAAACGTACTTGTGAGCAAAACTAAAAACAGTTTTTTCATTTTATCCTCCTCGCTGCCTAGTTCATTACTAGACAATTATAAATTGATCCGGTACTTCCATCTCCAGCGACGCACATTGGACATCGTCTACCCTGGCCATGGGTGGGCCTTGCGCCAACCAACTTCTTAGCTTAGCCAAATCCTGTTGCTCGCCACAAGCAATCACCTCAACACAGCCATCGGCCAAGTTTTTCGCATGACCGGTTAAGCCCAGGCTTCTGGCCTGCTGACCAGTTGCCGCACGAAAGAAAACACCCTGCACTCGGCCTGATACAATACAACGTATACATTGAGACATTACACTATATTCTAGCAGACAGACACACAGCAAGCATGGCCACACACCGTATAGAGAAAGACAGTTTAGGGGAACTAAAGGTTCCCGCCGATGCCTGGTACGGCATACAAACTATGCGTGGCATCGACAATTTCCCGATTAGCGGTCGTATGCCAGATCGTGACTTTATCCAGGCTCATATTACCATTAAGCGCGCCGCAGCTCTCGCCAATAAACAACCCGACTGGCTAGACGAGACACTGAGCCAAGCCATTATCGATGCCTGCGATAAGGTTCTCGCTGGTGAGCACCTCGACCAATTTGTCATCGATCGTTTTCAGGCGGGTGCTGGCACCAGCCACAATATGAATAGCAATGAAGTCATCGCCAACCTGGCCAATGTTGCTCTGGGTGGCGAGCGCGGTGTTTATAACCCCGTTAACCCTAATGACCATGTCAACATGGGGCAAAGTACCAACGACACCATTCCCACAGCAATACGATTGGCTGCACTTAAAAAACTGCCACGCTTATTGACCGCTGTCGATACCATGGCCGATGAATACGCACGCCTGGCAAAAGAAAATACAGACAGTGTTAAAAGTGCGCGCACCCATCTACAAGATGCCGTGCCGACAACCATAGGCCGCGAATTCGCTGCCTATGCCTGGATACTGCGTCGTTGCAGCCAACGTTTAGCCAACTGCAAAACCGCACTGTGTGAAATTGGCCTGGGTGGTAGCGCCGCTGGCACAGGGCTTAACACCTCACCTGATTATACTCACCGCGTTGCCGCCGAATTAGCGCGACTTACTGATAACCCCATTGTTCCAGCCGATGATCTCGTCGGCCAGATGCAATCAATGACTGATCTGCAAGCCTTATCGTCAGAGATACGCAATCTCGCTCTGGAGCTCACTCGCATTTGTAATGACATGCGTTTATTGGCGTCAGGCCCCCGCACCGGTTTAGGTGAAATTTGCTTGCCTGCCGTGCAACCGGGTTCTAGCATCATGCC
>CAYURS010000110.1:0-1778 GCA_964447165.1 uncultured Thiotrichales bacterium | reverse complement strand
CCGGTTTAGGTGAAATTTGCTTGCCTGCCGTGCAACCGGGTTCTAGCATCATGCCGGGTAAAGTTAATCCGGTTATGTTTGAAATGCTCAATCAAGTTTGTTATCAAATACTTGGCCAAGACCATGCTATTGCCAACATGACACAAGCAGGGCAACTCGAACTTAATGTGATGATGCCTGCGCTTGGCTCAGCCTTGTTCGATTCCATGGAATGGTTAAGCAATGCAATCAATGCTACCAGTGAAAAAAACCTTAAAGGTCTCACTGTTGATACCGCACGCTGCGCTGCGTTTTTGCATGCCAGCGTTGCACTTGCCACCTTGCTTAACACACATATCGGTTATACCGCTGCTGCCGAGATTGCCAAAGAATCAGAAAAATCGGGGCGCAACGTACGTGATATCGTTACCGAAAAAGGGCTAATGAACGGTGACGACTTTGATGCACTGGTACTACGTGCTGCGCGTGATGGTAAAATCGATTAAACAATAAATTGCCTAGCAGGATGTCGGAGGATAAAAGTATGAGTGTGACCATTTATCACAATCCACGTTGCTCGAAATCACGTCAAACCTTAGAGCTGATTCGTAATAAAGGCATTGAACCTGAAATCGTTGAGTATCTCGATACGCCGCCGAGTGCAAACAAAATGAAACAGCTATTAAGCCTGCTCAATATGGATCCCACGCAAATTATGCGCAAAGGCGAAGCCATTTATAAAGAGCTGGGCTTAAAAGATGCTGACCTCAGTCATGCCGAGTTAATCAAAACTCTGATTGAAAACCCAAAGCTGATTGAGCGCCCTATTGTTGTTAATGGTGATAAAGCCGCGTTGGGCCGACCCCCAGAAAACGTCCTGGCCATTTTGTAAACGGGCTTGTAAACGGAGGCTCCCAAACCATGCGCCCTTTGAAAAAAATTCTAGTGCTTTACTACAGTCGCTATGGCAGCGTCGCACAAATGGCAAGCCTCATTGCTCGCGGCGTCGAACAAGTGGAGGATATGGAGGCAGTGATCCGCACTGTACCTGCTATCTCAACAAACTGTGAAGCCAGCGAAAGTGACATTCCTGCTGACGGTCCGCCTTATGTTAGCGCAGAAGATTTAGAAGACTGTGTAGGACTCGCACTTGGTAGCCCCACTCGCTTTGGCAATATGGCCGCCGCATTAAAATACTTCCTGGACGGTACCGGCCCACAATGGATGTCAGGCACATTAATCAATAAACCCGCCTGCGTCTTTACCTCAACATCATCCATGCATGGCGGTCAGGAAAGCACCTTGTTATCGATGATGAACCCTTTAATTCACCACGGCATGGTCATAGTCGGCCTACCTTATTCAGAACCCGCCTTAACCAGCACACAAACTGGCGGCACCCCCTATGGCGCAAGCCACACGGCAGGACATGATGGCAAAAACCCGATCAGCGAAGACGAGAAGACATTATGCATCGCGCAGGGAAAAAGGCTGGCGCAAATAGCTAACAAGCTTAGTTAGTGCGGTATTCATTTGCATACAAACCAGATTGGCCAAATCCACTATAACCCTCGCTACGATTACCTGAGTCCGACAGGCTCCTAGAAAAACATATCACTAGGTTAGCTCTTGTGAGCTATTTTGGCTGTGAGACATATTTTGTCCCAGAGCTATACTTTGGTAATGGTGGTTACCACGCGCCTTAAGAATATCAATATCTAGGCCACCTTCTTGCTTAATACGCAGCTGTAAGCGTAAGGCAGCCCAGGTGCTCTGCCGAATAGCACGATCATCAGTGG
>CAYURS010000109.1:0-4086 GCA_964447165.1 uncultured Thiotrichales bacterium | reverse complement strand
TGGTTATACGGAATGGGCACATGTACAGCAGAAACCCGCACTGGTGGCGCATCTAATTCGAAGAAACATTCTTCGTTAAGGATCGCCATTATTTCGGAACCGACACCCACCATCGCTTCAGCTTCCTCAACGATGACTGCGCGATGCGTTTTACTGACTGAGCGTTTGATGCCTTCACGGTCCAAAGGGCTTAGTGAATACAGATCAATAATTTCACATTCAATGCCATGTTGTTTTGACAAAATATCTGCCGCCTGTTGCGCCCAGTGTACGGAAATATTGTATCCAAACAAGGTGACATCCGAACCTTCGCGCACGACATCTGAGCCTTCTAGCGGATGAAAAAATTCATCATCTGGCACTTCACCCTTAAGGTTATACATGAGTTCGTGTTCGTTAATAAACACTGGGTCATTACAACGCACGGCTGATTTCAACAAGCCATAGGCTTGTTTCGGTGATGACGGCGTCACAACACGCAGACCAGCAACCCCCATAAACACCTTTTCCATACGTGCGGAATGCTGAGCACCCAATTGGTGGGCAGTGCCACCGGGTGAGCGAATAACAATAGGCGCCGTTAGCTGGCCACCCGACATATAGCGTACTTTTGCCGCCGAGTTAAAGATCTGATCCATCGCTAACCAGGAAAAGTTGACCGACATGATTTCAATAATCGGCCGCACACCAATAAACGAGGCACCAATAGCCAAACCGGTATAACTGTTTTCTGAAATTGGAGCATCTATAATCCGCTCAGGGCCGTACTTGTCATACAAGCCTTGGGTAGCCTTATAGGTGCCACCAACAACGCCAATGTCTTCGCCTATCGCAATCACCAAGGGATCGTTGGCCATTTCTTCATCGTGGGCGCGGCGTATGGCTTGCCAATACATCATATTAGCCATTAGCTCGGGCCTCCGCTTACATAAGGGTCATTGTCGGCCAACACATATTTTTCAAGATCAGCCACCAGCGGTTGCGGAGAATCCTCAGCAAACTTAACGATCTCATCATCGATTTCAGCGATGAGTTTTTCATCTAAGGCCTTGTATTCATCCATAGTGATATCACCAGATTCAATCAAGCGATCACGCAAAATTTTAACCGGGTCACGCTTAGCCCATTTCGCCTCTTCCTTATCATCACGATAAGAATTAGAGTCAGACATGGAATGGCCACGGTAACGATAGGTCATCAACTCAAGAAAATACGGGCCTTTGCCACTACGCACGTGATCAACGGCAATTTTAGCCGCTTCATAAACGGTCTCAATGTCCTGGCCATCAACCTGCGTTGAGGGAATGTTATAGACGGCAGCGCGTTTATATTGATCCAGCTCTGAGCTAGAACGATCAATACGTGTGCCTATACCGTAAAGATTGTTCTCACAAACATAAAGCACTGGCAACTTCCAGATCGAGGCCATATTTAAAGACTCGTGGAAGGTGCCTTGATTATTGGCCGCATCACCCAAAAAACAAATCGAAATATCGTCATCGCCTTTGAGCTGAATGCCTTTGGCAATGCCGGTGGCCAATGGAAAGGGGCCACCAACCAGCGAATAACCACCCATAAAACGGTGCTCGACATCAAAAATATGCATGGAGCCGCCACGACCCTTGCTGCTGCCGGTTTCTTTACCGAACAACTCAGCCATGACCTCTTTCGGATCAGCGCCACATTTGATGGCATGAATATGATCGCGGTAACCAGTGATTGCGTAATCGCGACCCGGGCGTGCTGCTTCTAAAACGCCGTGCGCACAAGCTTCCTGGCCCGGATAGAGATGGACAAAGCCACCAATCTTGCGCTCCTGCGCACCTTGATAGCAGGCCTCTTCAAAACGGCGAGCAAAAAGCATCTCTTGCAACAACCGTTTTTTATCATCAGTACTTAACATTCAACAGGTTTCTTTTGTAATTGCAGTAAGCGCGCTATGATCTGTTTTTTCGCCCATCAGGTCAAGGTAAAAACGCCTCTTAAACTATGAAAATTCAATTAAAACAATACTTAAGCGCAATCAGCAACGAACAAGCTGATGCGCTCGACACACTGGTCTTTCTTGTTAATGATAGCGACAACCCGACTGATTGGGGACGTTTTCCACACAAAAAGGTGCTTAACGAGCGTTTTCGTCGTGCACAAAAACGTCATGCGGTAACCAAACCGTTCACTACTGACCTGCCTAATGACAAGGGCACTCGGGTCTCATTCTGGCGTATCAAAGCTGATCTCAGCACCTTTGAATACCTAAGCTTAGCCCGCAAAATCGCTCAGCAAGCTGCCGCCCAAGGCGGTGAAACTGTCAGCATTCAACTGCAAAAGCTGCCTGTTGCAACACACAAACCCTTAGTTGACGCATTAATATCGGCGCTATATGCGGCGAACTGGCCTATAACATCATTTAAAAGTGGCAAAAAAGACCGAAAACTGATTAAACGCTTGAATTTCTACGGGCTTAAAAAACTTATCAACACCAAACAAACCGTGGCCACGGCTGAAGGCACCAATGTCGCACGTGATCTGACGCAATTACCACCGAATGTGTTGACCCCTGGTGAATACCGTAAACGTATTCGCAAGCTTGCTACACAATTTGGCTGGCAACATAAATTTTATGGCAAAGCCCAGTTGGAACAAAAAAAAGCCGGTGCCTTTGTCGCTGTGCTGGCGGCAAGCGAGAAACCCTCTGGCGGTTTAGTGCATTTACGTTACCAGCCCAGCCGGCGGCCGAAGAAAACCTTGGCCTTGGTTGGCAAAGGTCTGTGCTATGACACTGGCGGTATCAACCTCAAACCCGCCAAGTTTATGTATGGCATGCACGAGGACATGGCCGGCAGTGCCGTCGCACTGGGCACCTTAATCGCGCTAAGCCGATTAAAAGTCGATTACGCCATTGATTGCTATCTGGCACTCGCCGTTAACGATATTGGCCCGCTCGGTTATCGTCCTAACGATGTTATCACTGCCAGCAATGGCACAACGATTGAAATTGTTCATACCGATGCCGAGGGGCGTATGGTGTTGGCCGATACCTTGGCGATTGCCAGCAAGGCCAAGCCGGATTTAATGATCGACTACGCAACATTAACTGGCTCCTGTGTGGCCGCACTAGGCACCACCTATTCAGGCGCTTTTAGCAACAGAGAAGAATTTCATAACGATATCATTGCTGCTGGTAAAGAATCAGGTGAACGCGTTTGGCCGTTTCCACAAGACAAAGATTTTGACGCAGCACTTAACAGCAAAATTGCTGATATTAGACAATGTACTGTTGGCGGCGGCCCTGACCATATTCTCGCTGCGCGCTTTCTAAATCGATTCGTTGATAAAAACGTGCCTTGGATTCATGTTGATTTAGCGGCAGGTAACAACAAAGGCGGTCTTGCCCATATAGCAACCGCAACGACTGGCTTTGGCGTACGCTTTACCGTCGATTTATTACAGAGCAAGGTATTTAACAATTAAATACAGAAATCATGACAGCTCTTAATATTAATGCAGTGTATAAGCAGTTCCCTGGCGTCAAAGCACTCAATGGCATTGAACTGTCAGTAAAACGCGGTGAGTTTTTTGGCTTGCTGGGGCCAAATGGCGCGGGTAAATCAACGCTTATCAATATTATCGCTGGCTTGACTCGCGCCAACAGCGGCAGCGTCTCGGTGATGGGTCATGATGTAAATACTGATTTTCGAGCTGCACGTAAACACCTTGGCATTGTGCCGCAAGAACTGGTGTTTGACCCCTTTCTTACCGTACGCGAATCGATTCGCATTCAAGCGGGTTATTACGGCGTTGGCAAAGAAGGCTATGGCTGGATAGATGAGATTATTGACACTCTGATGCTGTCTGATAAAGCTGATACTAATATGCGCGCTTTGTCAGGCGGCATGAAACGACGTGTATTAGTGGCGCAAGCCTTAGCGCACAAACCATCGGTAATCGTCCTCGATGAACCGACAGCTGGTGTCGATGTTGAGTTGCGGCGTTCGCTATGGAAATTTATTAAACGCTTGCACAGCGAAGGCCATACGATCATATTAACAACGCATTATTTGGAAGAAGCAGAGTCTTTATGTGAGC
>CAYURS010000108.1:0-4091 GCA_964447165.1 uncultured Thiotrichales bacterium | reverse complement strand
TTATCTAAACGACATTGATTACGGTACAGCAGGTGAAAGCACATGGGTTAAACCCGACGCAACAAAAATAACTCAGTTCAAGCAGATATTCAGTGATTTTATAAGTCATCACTATGAAACAGCACATCAAAACGCAACAGCTATCGGCTATGAGGTGGTTAAATATACTAATACAGATGTTAGCCCTAGCGATACACATTATTTATTGAGAGAAATAGCCACGGCTACCTTTACTGGCGGTGGAACCTATGTTCTATTTCCAACAGGTAAAAATGCAGTGCTGCAAACACCCCATCCAAAATTTGATTCCAATACAGCCAAACAAGGCATTGAAACTTATCTAAGTGTGCGTCCTCGTTTGCTCATGTTGTCGGGTACACGACGAGACAACAGCACAGCAATGAGCAGTTGCACCGATGGTAACTTTTTTGATAGTGATGTAGCTCATCAAACACAATCCTTGTTCTATGCCGCTCATCAAGTAGCTTCTGATGCTGACTCAAAAACACACTTTATCCAATTCCACGGCTTTGGTAGCTCCACGTTGTCAACACTGAAAACTCAATGCAATAGCACTAACGATAAGCTAGTGAATATCAGTGAAGGCGTTAATTATGCAACGGCTGAAACAGAAAATAGTTTGTTGCATCTGCTGCGTAGGAAGATAGCCTCGGGACAGACCATTGACGCCTGTGTTTATGGTAATGATACAACCAGCCTAGGTGGCACATGGAATGTTGAAGGGCGATATACCAATGGTTCTAATGATAGTTGTGGCACTAATGCAACGACCTCATCGAAACGATTTATTCACTTGGAACAGAGTTTTGACGTGCGCTCCCAGCACCGAACCGATATTTCAACTGCGATCAAACAGGCGCTTAATGAACTGGAAGATATAGCACAGCCCTTTGGTAAGGCAACCCAAGGCACCGATAGCTCTTATAACTACTATTCACCCGCATCAAATGCCATCGATGGAAACCCTAGTACCTATAACCATACCAGCTCACTGACTACTGAAAACTGGTGGCAGTTAGCGTTACCTAGCCCCACTCTTATTTCCAAGATAATGATTCAAGGGCGAAGCTCTAATACGCACCGCTTAAATGGTGCTGCGGTTTATATAAGCGACACACCTTATGATGGCACATTAGATGAAAATAACAGAGTAGCCACTTTAGCAGGCAATGCTAATGAGCAAGTCATCGAGTTTGCCACCGCAAAATCAGGTGCCTACATAATCGTCAAAGCAAGCTCTACTAATAACCTTCACCTTGCGACGGTTGAAGTATTTGGGGCATTACCAGCTTCTCCCATCTTTAGTAAGGCTGACTATACCTTAGGTTTAGCTCCCAACTCCGCCGTTAATTCAGTGGTGGGTCAGATAAAGGCAACGGATTATCAGGGTGATGTACTGACGTATTCGATTGCTGAATCGGTACCTTTTAGTATCGACAATAACGGTACGATCACACTGACTCAAGTCATCAACCACAACACGACACAACGCTATAACTTCACCGTTACCGCAAGCGATGGCAGTAATAACATCACCACTAATGCAACCGTCAAAGTACTCAATGGCAATGGTGTTAGCTTGCAACGCTGGAATGGTATTAGTGGCACATCGGTAAGTGCTTTACTCAATGATCCACATTATCAAGATGCGCCTGATGAGACACGAACACTCACCGCTTTAGATATTAATGAAAATGTGACCAGCAACTTTGGACAAAAGTTATCCTCTATTTTAAAACCAACCGAAAGTGGCACCTACGTGTTTGCGATTGTGGGCGATGATGGAACAGAGCTTAGATTGTCGGCTAATGATGATTTTACCGCTGTCACTTCCATAGCTTCTCGCGCTACTTGGAGTAGTTATAAAAATTGGAACGCAGCGGGGAAAAGTGCAAGCATCGCGCTCGAAGCGGGTAACATTTATGCCATCGAAGCCTTTCATAAAGAAGCAGGGGGAGCGGAACACGTCAGCGTAGGTTGGAAGAAAGAGGGAGAAGCCGACTTTACGGTTATTCCTGCGGATCAACTCTTTTTAAACGTACTAGATATCGAAAGCGCAAAGCCAGTGTTTGACTCGGTAAAAACCACTTTTCTGGTTGATCACGCCGCCACGAATGGTGAATTACTGGCAACGGTCAGTGCCACAGATTCTCAAGGTGATGTATTAACTTATTCACTCTCAGGTGCTACGGCAACCCATTTCAACATTGATACTGCAACCGGTGCGATTACAGCTAATGGCAACGTGAAGTTAGGTGCGTATACATTCGATGTGCAAGTGACGGATAATACGTTTACGTTGACTAAAACGATGACTATTTTGCTATCCATTAATATTTCCCAACAATTTAGTACCGCGACACAAGGAGATACTTGGGATGGGAGAGTGGCCATCAATGCCATTGATGGTGATCTGGCTACCTATCATCATGCTAACGATGCTCCACCCAATAATTGGTGGCAGCTCCAATTACCCAGTGGAATAAAAATTCACAAAATAGTGATACATAATAGTACTTACCGCTCCTATCGGTTAGCCAATGCAAAAATGTATCTCAATGATCAAGCTCATACTATCGGCAGTACGGATATGGGCACATTGGATAAAACGCTTACAGCAGCGTCAGTACAAACTTTTACTTATAATCCCCCTATCGAGAAAAAGTATTTACTGATGCAAGGCAATCTACTGAATGGTGCCAGTAAATCATTGCATATGGGTGAAGTACAAGTTTTTGGTGAGTTGCCCGAAACACCCATCATTAATCAATACGATACTCATACACTTATCGCTGGTGCGACGACTCAAGGCACTCAGGTAGCATCAGTGACTGCAACAGATTTTCAACTTGATAACTTGACCTACAGCATTGAGGAAACTGTCCCCTTTAGTATCGATAATCAAGGAAATATTACGGTGTCTGGTGTGTTAAGCGCAGGCACTTATACGTTTGATGTGGTGGTTTCCGATGGTATCAATACGATTCGTACTCCCGTTAGCATTCAGATTACATCAGCAACCGCTGTTGATGATGCCATTGCCTCAGGCAGTGTTGTCAATGTGACGGATACTGAGCTTATACAAGCAACGCTGGATGAAATAGAAAGGAGCGATGTTCTTTTATCCGATGCTAAAACACAAATATTTAACCTAAATACCGATGGCACGGCTAAAACGGATGGCTCAAGCCTAACCGCTATCGACTGGAATCCCACTTATGATGCCATGACTTTTACCACCAGCACAGGCGAAAACACACCTCTTTTGTCTAGTAATTCCGTCAGCGATTCAAGGCACACCGTTGAGAACAAAACACTTGCGCTGATAGGTCAAAGACAAGCCGATGCAGGTCGCTATTTAATGCTAGCGAGTAACCCTTTTAGAACCTCCGCTTTAAGCAATTCAAACACGGTTAATAGCGAAATGAATCAGCTCATGGAGAATTCACTGGCTTGGCTAACGCAACGAGAAAATCTAAAAACATCGCCGTTTAATGTCGTCATTGCTCAGCTTGCTGATAGTTATTGGTTTAGAGACGAAACTAGCACCCGAAGCTGGCTGGATACACACTACTCAGGTCAGATAAATTATAATACCGCCAATGCTTGTGATGGGTCTGCATTAGCAGGGTGCTTAACAGCGAACACGGACTTATTAATTATTTCACAGGTTTCAGCAGATGCCGATCAGATTGAAGCGATAGTCGCGTCAGTTAATCAAGCGCTCAGTGCAGACATTCCCGTCTTATATATTCACCCCGGTCGTTACCTAGAACCCTTAGGAAAAGAACTCTTTACCTCGGCATTTCGTGTAAGTTATGACAGAGATAACTATTGGCATCGACAACAGCTCAGTGCTTACAACCCGACCACTGCTGTTAATGAGAGCCAAAGTTCAATAAAGACATTATTCACCCACTTTAAAAACGCAGACTACAATTTTGATTGGAGCATGTGCAAAAATGGCGCAGGAGTAATGGATGCAAAGTATGATCGTTGCAATGACGTAACTGGTTTAAATAGCGAGTTCCAACAAGGTGCATCCGATGTGAAAGCTATAGTAGATACTA
>CAYURS010000107.1:0-4110 GCA_964447165.1 uncultured Thiotrichales bacterium | reverse complement strand
TCACGCAATGCAACCACTTCACCTGTTAAACGCAGAGTATTGCCATCGGCCGATAGCCAACCACGCGCTGCGTCAATAGTCCAGGGTGGCGTCTTGGCATTATAGATAATCACATGGGGCTGATCGACTGTCGCAGTTTGATCATCAGCGTAGTGCAATAATTTTACTGCAAGCATACGTTGACGTGGAACGCCATTAGCATCCATGGCAACTGCTGTAAAATTTTCAATAGTAAAATCAGCAATATGGGGCACAACAACGGCCTCAACTGCGTCAGGTGCTGGGGCTCGAATTTGGCCTCGCAACCAAAGACTAATCAGCGTGAGCAACAACACCGCAATAAAAATTAAACTATTACTGCGATTAATCAATCGGGTCATGACGGAATGTTAGGCACTATATATGACTGTAACATTGCTTCAAGCTTGCCCTGTGCATGAAGCAGCATTTCACAGGCCTCACGCGCAGCGCCAGCGCCAC
Organism: uncultured Thiotrichales bacterium; assembly: GCA_964447165.1. Taxonomy (GTDB): domain Bacteria; phylum Pseudomonadota; class Gammaproteobacteria. The sequence goes on along the minus strand of CAYURS010000107.1, from coordinate 3,630 downwards.
CTTTTTTGGCTGTCACCCAGTGAGCGTATTCTAGCACCAAAGCATGAGCATCGGCTGTCGCAATGGCCAGACCGACTTGTGTCATCACCGGTAAATCAACAATGTCATCACCCATGTAGGCCACTTGTTCCGGCGATAAATTTAGCTGCTCAAGCAATGCGTGATAGGCGGGGCGCTTATCACGCTGGCCTTGATGGACAAGAGAGATGCCGAGGTTTTCCATACGATATTTAACTGTTGCAGATTGACGGCCAGTAATAATAGCCATCTCAACACCCGCCTCATGCAGCATTTTAATGCCATGACCATCACGCGAATGAAATGCCTTAGATTCGACACCCTTGTCATCAAAATACAAACGGCCATCGGTTAACACGCCATCGACATCAAAAATCAGCAAGCGAATTTTTTCGGCACGCTGCGCAACATCATCAGAAAGTTTCAACGTAAGACCTCCTTAAACAACACCTGCTTTTAATAAGTCATGCATATTAAAAGCACCCACCACCTTATTATCTTCATCCACTACTGGAAAAGAGTTGATCTTATACTGTTCCATAATCTGTAAGGCTTCGGCAGCAAGTATACTGGCGGCCACTGTTTTACACTTAGGTGTCATTACTTCTTTGACCTTGGCATCACGCATATCCGCATCCCCATCAAGCAAACGTCGAAGATCACCATCGGTAATTAAGCCAGCAACCTTGTGATCGTCATCAACAACAATCGTCATCCCCAAGCCTTTTTTACTCATTTCCAATAACGCGTCATGAAAGCTAGCATCCTCTTGTGTTATCGGTATCGCATCACCCGTACGCATAACATCAGCAACATGCAGTAATAATCGCCGCCCCAAGCGCCCACCTGGATGCGAACGAGCAAAATCATTTGCCGTAAAACCACGCGCCTCTAATAAAGCGACGGCCAATGCATCACCCATCACCAAGGTTACTGTCGTACTCGATGTTGGTGCCAAACCTAAAGGGCAAGCCTCTTCTTCTATAGCAATATTCAAATGAACATCCGCTAACTCAGCAATAGTTGAGGCGTGATTACCCGTCATTGCAATCAATGGCACATGCAAGCGCTTGATAATAGGCAGTATGGTGACAATCTCGTCGGTTTCTCCGGAATTAGAGATTGCCAACACAACATCACTGGCGGTAATCATACCAAGATCACCATGGCTGGCTTCTCCCGGGTGAACAAAAAATGCCGGTGAACCGGTACTCGCCAAGGTCGCTGCGATTTTATTGCCAATATGGCCTGACTTACCCATACCTAACACAATAATGCGGCCTTCACACTCGAGCATTAACGTACAGGCGCGGACAAAATCATCGTTGATGCGCTGTTTTAACAAGGCCACCGAACGCATTTCCGTATCGATTACTGCTATCGCCAACTGTTTTAGTTTTGTTTTATCCATTCAATTGTATTAGGCCGTCGCCACAACCAGCGATTGATAGTAAATGAACGCCATATAGGCAACAAAGACAACAAACAATACCGCGCCTTCCCAGCGCATAATATAACCCGTTTTACGGAGACCCATCGCCATTAAAAATAAAGCCACTGTCAGCGCCAAGGCTATCGGTGCGTCACGATAAAGCACTTCTGCAGGAAAGGAGCCTGGCGCGAATAAGGCAGGCATCGCCAACACCAAAAGAAAATTAAAAATATTGGAGCCAACAATAGCGCCAATGACTAAGTCATGCTCACCCTTCAGCGCACCGGTCACCGATGCCGCCAACTCTGGCAGACTCGTACCAATAGCAACTATTGATAAACCAATAACCAGATCACTAACACCCATTGCTTGGGCTATATTGACCGCGCCCCAAACTAATAGTTTGGCACTGACAACCAGGACGATAAGCCCCACCACCAACCACACCAAGGCTTTGGCTATCGAACCCTGCTTTTTTAATTCCTTATCAAAATCGGTTTTAATCGGATCATTAGCACCCGCGCTGCGCGACAAACGTATTAAAATGCCCATCACCACAACCAACCCTATCAGCAACAACACGCCATCTAACTGACCAAGTGTGCCGTCAAATATCAACGCGATTACTACCACGTTAATCAGCAGCAAAATTGGCAATTCTCGACGCAACGTTGCCGAATGAACTGCCAACGGTGCCACCAACGCCGTCACCCCTAGCACTAATGCAATATTAGCAATATTGGAGCCATAAACATTACCAATAGCGAGCCCAGGATTGTTTTGTAAAGAGGCAGACAAAGCTACCAGCATCTCAGGTGCCGATGTGCCAATGCTCACTATAGTGAGCCCAATCAGAATAGGCGGCACTTTAAAATGTACCGCAGTTTGCGCAGCACCAAAAATAAACCGGTCTGCACTCCAGACGAGGAACACAAGGCCTACTACAATGGCAGCAATAGACATCATCATGTCGACTTAACGCCAAAATTTAAAAATATACTCACAAAAATCACCAAACCAAACCAATTATTATTTAAAAATGCCTGAAAACAACGTGCTTTATCACGATTGCGCGTTAGCCATTGCTGATAGAGTGCAAACAATGCTGCTGCAAACAGGCCAATGTAATAAACAATGCTGGCAGCAAGTAAATTGCCCACCAGCAGTAATATCACCAACACCAAACCATGTAACACGGCGACAATAACACGGTCATAACGACCAAATAATATTGCCGTTGATTTAATGCCTATGCGTAAATCATCATCACGATCGACCATGGCGTAAAAGGTATCGTAAGCGATTGTCCATAAAACGGTTGCCGCAAACAATAGCCACGCAATAAAAGGGATTTCACCACGTATCGCCGCGAATGCCATAGGTATGGCCCACGCAAAGGCAATGCCAAGCACGACTTGCGGCATATTGATGTAGCGCTTGGTAAATGGATATATCGCTGCCAGCAGCAATGCCACCACGGATAAAGTAACGGTAAAATAATCTAAGGTAAGCACCAACATAAAGGACGCTATAACCAACACAGAAAAAAGCAATAACGCTTCTTTGGTCGTCACAGCGCCGCTCACTAATGGCCGCATCTGAGTACGCTCAACATGGCCATCAAAATCGCGGTCTGCATAATCATTAATCACACAACCTGCTGAACGCATCAGCACGACCCCAACTACAAAAACAATAAGAATATGTAGCGGCGGCACACCTTCTGCGGCTATCCACAAGCCCCACAGTGTCGGCCATAATAATAAAAGTATGCCAATGGGTTTGTTAAGACGCATCAATTGTACGTAGGCATACCCGCGGCGCTTGAGATTCAGGCTTTTAGTGTGTGTCATATTTATTTCATGGCCAGGCGAAATGACGAATAATAGCGGGACTATTGCGAGGAATTTCAACGCAGCCATAGAATGAAGAGGGTGCGCAATAAAACCGGGGTCTCAAACACCGCGGGTATAATAGCCCATTGGTAATGGCTATATTCATAAGTGATTCAATGCCGGTAAAAAAAATTCACTAACTAATAAGGGCTGGCCAGAAAATAAGAATATACTGCGACGACCCCATATTTTTTTATCTTTTTTATTCGCCTTGATGGCTAACGCTTTAAACATAGCGTTATCAACATCAACACATGTCACTTGTAAATCACTGCGTAACACCGA
>CAYURS010000106.1:0-4119 GCA_964447165.1 uncultured Thiotrichales bacterium | reverse complement strand
GGCTCAGAGACAACCAGATTGAGGAATGTGTCCATGGCCTGCTCACCATCGAGCAAGCCTTCATCCATGTTGATATCAATAATCTGTGCGCCGTTCTCAACTTGTTGTCTTGCAACCGTTAGCGCTTCGTCGTAATCGCCATTTAAGATTAGCTTTTTAAACCGCGCTGAACCGGTCACATTGGTTCGCTCACCGATATTGACAAACAAGCTATCGCTATCGATATTTAGCGCCTCAAGACCACTGAGGCGTTGCTTATGTGTATTCTCAGCGGGAGTGCGTGGCGAATACTGGCTAACGGTTTGCGCTATCGCTTTGATATGTGCGGGAGTGGTACCACAACAACCGCCAATGATATTAAGCCAGCCGCTTGCTGCCCATTCATCCAGCTCTTTGGCCATGGCCTCAGGGCTTTCATCATACTCACCAAATTCGTTTGGCAAACCGGCGTTAGGGTGGGCACTGACATAACAATCGGCATAACCCGATAGCGATTCAATATACTGACGTAATTCTTTTGCACCTAAGGCACAGTTAAAACCGATACTGAGTGGTTTGATGTGGCGTAAGGAGCTGGCAAATGCTTCATCAGTTTGTCCCGACAAGGTACGGCCACTGGCATCGGTGATGGTGCCAGAAATCATCACTGGTAAAGAGGTGTTCTGTTCGTCAAAATAACGTTTGATGGCGAATACTGCCGCCTTGGCATTTAGCGTGTCAAAGATGGTTTCTACCAAGATGCTGTCGGCACCACCATCAACCAAGCCACTAATCGCTTCAATATAAGCTTCCACTAACTCGTCAAAATTAACATTGCGAAAGCCGGGGTTATTAACATCGGGTGACATCGATGCAGTACGGTTAGTTGGCCCCAGTACGCCGGCGACAAAACGAACCTGGCCGGTTTTTTCTGCTACTGCATCAGCGGCTTCACGCGCGACCTTGGCACTGGCAAAATTAAGCTCGTAGGCAACGGACTCTAATTGATAATCTGCTTGCGCTATGGTCGTTGAGTTAAAGGTGTTGGTTTCGACAATATCAGCACCCGCCTCAAGGTAGGCGGTATGAATATCGCGTATAATTTTTGGCTGGGTGATCGACAATAAATCGTTATTGCCTTTAAGATCACAGGGGTGATCGGCAAAACGCTGGCCACGATAATCGGCTTCTTGCAGGCCGTAGTCTTGTATCATCGTGCCCATAGCACCATCGAGAATAACAATACGATTTGCTAATAGCTGCGTGAGTGTTTTAGGCTGATTTGTTTGCAATGACATACTGCTCGTGGCTCTATGAAAAAATACAATATAGGAACATTATGAAATATTGCTAAATAAACGATTTATTTTAGCATTAACTTAGTCAAGCCACTGAATGAATTAAATATATTCACTTTATATCAACTATGCGCTACATTCTTATCAAGATATTTATTCACCTTGTCGCCTTATTGCCGCTGCGCGTTGCACAGGGTGTCGGCAAATTCATAGGCCTTTGTCTTTATTGGTTTCCGACGCGGCTACGTCGCAACACTCGCATCAATATTGACCTATGTTGGCCCGAACTTAATCCTATAGAAAAAACCAATCTTGCAAAACAAAGTCTTATGCATACCGGTATCTCAATACTAGAAACCGGTGCCATGCTGTGCTGGTCAAAACAACGTTTACTCTCTCTTATTCACTCCATTGACGGTGAGGAACAATTAGAACAGGCGGTCAAACAAAATCGTGGAGTAATTTTACTCACTCCTCATCTTGGTTGCTGGGAGATCGCCGGGCTTTATATCGGTAGCCAGTATCCGGCAACCTTCCTCTATAAGCCACCAAAAATGAGAGCACTTGCTAACTGGCTCACCACGGCTCGACAGCGTACTGGCGCAACACTCGTTGCCACTGATAAACTCGGTGCACGCCAACTCTTAAAATCGTTAAAACATAATCACGAAATCATCGGCCTCTTGCCCGACCAGGAACCATCCCCTGACAATGGCATCTTCACACCTTTTTTTGGCATCGAAGCCAACACTATGACACTAGCAGCTAGGTTAGCAAAAAAAACCGGTGCGCCGATTATTTTTGGTTTTGCAGAACGATTAGATCATGGGCGAGGGTATAAATTATTTGCTATTGCTGCCGATGAGGATATTTACAATGACGATATCAATATCGCCGTCACCTCAATGAACCGTACGATTGAGCACTGCATTCGCAAAATTCCACAACAATACCAATGGAGTTATAAACGCTTTCGGCAACGACCTGATGGCAGTAGTAACCCTTATAACCGGTAAACTGTGCTTTATGCGCGCCAGAAAGCGGGGGTTAGCAGTACTAACAAGGTAAAAATTTCCAACCGGCCTAGCAACATGGCAAAACAAAGAATACCCTTGCCAATCGGTGATACCGATGCATAATTCGACCCTACCTCACCTAAGCCAGGACCGAGATTATTCATACACGCTGCCACCGCAGAAAACGCGGAAACAAGATCTAAGCCTGTTGCAGCAAGCATTAAAGACATAAAACAAAAAGCCATCACGTAAAAAGCGAAAAACCCCCAAACGGATTGCATAACACGGGGCGACAAACTGACCCCACCAACCTTGACTGGGATCTCGGCATTAGGATGAATAAGACGTAAAATTTCGCGCGAGCCTTGTTTTATAAGCAATAAAACGCGAATCACTTTCATGCCACCACCCGTCGAGCCGGCACAACCACCGACAAAACTCAGCAACAATAACAATGCGGGTAAAAAGCCTGGCCAGGTATGATAATCCGCCGTCGTGAAACCTGCGGTGGTACCAATCGATATCACTTGGAACAAGCCATGGTGGATGGTACTGCCAACGCTATCAAACGTGTGATTAAAATAAAGATAGCTGCAAGCAATCACTGCCACAATCAACAGCACAGAGAGGTAGGCACGAAACTCGGCATCGGCCCAATAAGCGCTAACACGCATGTTCCTTACTGCAACAAAATGCAAGGCAAAGTTAACCCCTGCCAATAACATAAATATAATAGCGACACCTTCAATGGCGGCACTATTAAAATAACCAATACTGGCATCATGCGTTGAAAAGCCACCAATCGCGACAGTGGAAAAACTATGACTAATCGCATCGAACCCCGACATGCCAGCAGCCCAATAGGCAAGGGCACAACTCACCGTCAGACCCAAATAGATATACCATAATGCCTTAGCTGTCTCGGTAATACGTGGTGTTAATTTATTATCTTTCATCGGCCCCGGAGTCTCGGCACGATAAAGCTGCATACCGCCGATGCCAAACATGGGCAGTATCGCAACAGCCAGGACGATAATCCCCATGCCGCCTAACCACTGTAATTCTTGCCGATAAAACAACAGCGCCTTAGGCAGAGAGTCGATACCAACAATCACCGTTGCGCCTGTCGTGGTCAGGCCAGACATCGATTCAAAAAGTGCATCGATAAATGACATATTTAACCCCGGCCCTAACATAAACGGTAAGGAACCGAATAAGGCCAAGACACTCCAGAACATCACCACAATGATAAAACCATCGCGCAAATGCAGATCACGAACAAAGCGCCGCACTGGCAACCACAATAGAAATCCTGCAACAAAAGTCACTAAGAAACCGGCAAGAAAAGCGCCAATAGCACCGTCACCATAAATCAAACCAACCAATACCGGTGGCAACATGGTGACACTAAAGACCATTAGCAATAGACCGAGGATGCGTTGAATGACGCGTAGTTGCATAGTATTGACCGCTAGACGATAACGCCGACTAAAGGAAGGTGATCCCTACTTGAAATAAACGCTCAACTTCATGGATACGGCGCTTATCAACCATAAATAAAATCACATGATCTTCTGCCTCGATCACCACGTCATGATGCGCAATGATGACTTCTTCACCGCGTACAATAGCGCCGATGGTGGCGCCTGGAGGCAATTTGATCTGCTCTAACCGCCGGCCAACTACCTTAGACGACGATGGGTCACCATGCGCGACCGCCTCAATCGCTTCTGCTGCACCACGTCGTAATGAATGCACGACAACGACATCGCCACGACGCACATGGGTTAATAAGTTACCAATGGTTGCCTGCTGTGGGGAAATCG
>CAYURS010000105.1:0-4119 GCA_964447165.1 uncultured Thiotrichales bacterium | reverse complement strand
TATCCGTTGTTATATCCATGAGCGAGATAACTCCTCTATAAATTGCTATTTTCCTTTTTATCTGGCACTAACTTATCCACCACCGCAGCGCCCACTGAATCCCCCCACACATTCACTGTAGTTCTAAAACGATCCAAGAACCAATCGACTGCAAGTAATAGCGCGATGCCTTCTAAGGGTAGGCCGACGGCTTCCAGCACAATGATTAAAGTAATCAATCCTGCTTCAGGAATGCCGGCTGCGCCAATAGCGGCGAGTGTAGCGGTGATAAAGACGATGACTTGCTGACCAATAGAGAGATCGATGCCATAGGCTTGGGCGATAAACATGGCGGCACAGGCCTCGTAGAGGGCGGTGCCGTCCATGTTGACAGTAACCCCAATCGGGGCGACGAACTGCACCGAACGTTTGCTGATGCCGTTTTCACGCAGACATTCCATAGTCAAAGGTAAGGTGGCGGCGGAGCTTGCAGTACCAAAGGCGGTGAGCAAGGCGCGCAGCATGCCGGTGAGATAAGCACGGCCACGTCCGGTGAAGACCAATAAAATAATAAACAAGACAACAAAATGAATAGCGAGGCCGCTTAAGACGGTGACAACGTGTAAACCGACAGCAGTGATTTCCGCCATGAATTGTTCGCCGCCGCCAGCTTTGCCTAAGCGTCCTGCAACCAAACCAAAAATACCGATGGGGGCGAGATACATAACCCACACGACTAACTTCATCATGGCGTCGTTGACACCACGGAAAAAATCGATGACGATTTTGCCGCCATTACCCAAGGTCGTTAATGCCGCAGCAAAGAGTATAGAAAAGAAAATAATGGGTAATAATTGTGTGTTGGCGGCGGATTCAATGAGGTTGGGTTGAATCATCATCAGCATGATATCGCTAATGCCGGTGTCTTCTTTACCAATGACTTTGTCGGGTATGACGGCCGCGCTGGCGTCGATGCCGACGCCGGGCTGGATGAGATTAACCATGACCATGCCGATGAACACGGCGATGGCAGTGGTGCTGGCATAAAACAGCAAGGTGGTGCCGCCAATGGTGCCGAGCTTGCGAATATCGCCAAGACTGCCAATACCGCTGATGACTGCGGCCATAATTAATGGCACGATCATCATCTTTAACAGATTAAGAAAGACGGTGCCGATCCAGGCAACAGAGAGCATCGCAGGCCCCCAGATCCAGCCGCTGATAACGCCAGCGACGACGGCCAGAACAATAAAAAATAATAAATACATGGCGTGTTTATGTGACATGCGCAGGCGCCTTTCGGTTTAGTGGGTGTTTATTGTTTTAAGAAATCTTTATTTCATTCAGTGGTGATCAGAGTGTCCTTAAGTCATGCCGACAGTGTTATAACCACAATCGACATAGGTAATTTCGCCAGTCACACCTGAGGCGAGGTCTGAGCACATAAAGGCGGCGACGTTGCCGACTTCTTCGGTGGTGACATTACGTTGCAAGGGCGCAGTGCTAGCAACTTTGGTGAGCATGGCGCGAAAATCACTGATGCCTGCTGAGGCCAAGGTTTTAATCGGCCCGGCAGAGATAGCGTTAACGCGAATATCATTCGCGCCCAGGGCTTGTGCCATATAGCGCACATTGGCTTCAAGGCTGGCTTTAGCCAGGCCCATAACGTTGTAATTAGGGATGGTTTTTTCGGCGCCTAGGTAGCTTAGGGTTAGTAGGGCACCTTTGCGGCCTTGCATCATGTTACGTCCGGCTTTGGCGAGGGCGGCAAAGCTGTAGGAACTGATTTCATGCGCGATGTTAAAGCCTTCGCGTGTGACGCAATCAAGGTAGTTGCCTTGCAATTGATCGCGCGGGGCAAAGGCAACAGAATGAATAATGATGTCGAGTGAATCCCAATAAGTATCAAGTTTAGTGAAAACGGCTTCGATTTGCTCATCGCTGCCAACATCGCAGGGTATAGCGATGTTGCTACCAAGCTTAGCGGCCATGTCCTCGACACGTGACTGTAATTTCTCGTTTTGGTAGGTAAAGGCGAGCTCGGCGCCTTGCGCATGCATGGCGCTGGCGATGCCCCAGGCAATGGAACGCTGACTGGCTAAACCAACGATTAAGGCGCGTTTACCCTCTAAAAAACCCATTGTGTTTCCCCTTTACTTGCCGGTGAATAGTGCTCATCTCGTATTCTCATGTCGAGAATGACTTGCCTCGCGTGACTGTCATCCTATAATACCAAGCATGGCAGCAATAGGTAACGTAAGCTTACTTTGATTGCCACATTTAAGTTAAGAAACAGAGTAACACTTGCTTAATCAGAGGCCCCATAGACCAAAGCACCTTCTTGCAACGCTGAGCTGCGTCGTCGCTGCGTTGCTGGCCAGCGCCTGCGAGTTACAGGAGCTGAATAACCCCTATGCCAAGAGTGATGCTGGCAAGAATATCTTCTATAGCTCGTTTGCTGCGCGCCCCAAGCATTTGGATCCTGCCCAATCTTATAGCTCGAATGAAGTGCAGTTTACCGCGCAAATTTATGAGCCACCGCTACAGTACCATTATTTGAAACGCCCCTATCAACTGGAAACACTGACGGCGGAGTCGATTCCTGTACCTGTTTATTATGATGCCAAGGGCGAGGTGCTGGCAGAGGATGCTGACGCCAGCTTGGTTGCCAAGGTTATTTATGAGGTCAAGATTAAGCCAGGCATTCAATTTCAACCACACCCTGCCTTTGTCCGCGTTGATAAGGGTGATGGTGAGCAGTATCTTTATCACCAGTTAAGCGCAGCGCAATTAGACGATATTGATGTGTTGGCCGACTTTAAGCAAAGCGCTAGCCGTGAGCTAACTGCTGCAGACTATGTCTACCAGATTAAGCGTTTGGCACATCCGAAAATTCATTCACCGATTTTTGGTTTAATGACTGAATATATTGACGGTCTGTCTGAATATAGCGCAACACTGGGCAAGCAGATCGAAGCTGATAATAAAGCGTGGATAGATTTGCGTCAGCATGCTTTGGCAGGGGCTGAAGTGGTTGATCGCTATACTTACAGGGTGATACTTAAAACGAAATATCCACAATTTCAGTATTGGTTAGCGATGCCATTTTTTGCCCCCATTGCCTGGGAAGTAGACCGGCTTTATTCGCAGCCGAGCCTAACCAAGAAAAACATTACTCTTGATTGGTATCCAGTCGGTACTGGCCCCTATATGTTAACGGTGAATAACCCAAACCGACAAATGGTGTTAGAAAAGAACCCTAATTTCCGTGGTGAGGCCTATCCCAGTGAAGGTGAGCCTGGCGATAAAGAGGCGGGCTTGTTGGTCGACGCCGGGCAGACCATGCCTTTTATTGACAAAGCGGTGTTTAGCCTAGAAAAAGAAGGCATATCTTATTGGAATAAGTTTCTACAAGGCTATTACGATAGCTCGGGTGTGGGTTCAGACAGTTTTGACCAGGCCGTGAATATTTCGGGTGGCGGCGATGCCACCTTAACCGATGAGATGAAACAGCGTGGTATTAATTTGCTGACTACCGTTGCAACATCCACCTACTATGGTGGCTTTAACATGTTAGACCCAGTAGTCGGTGGTGATAGTGAGCCAGCACGTTTGTTGCGTCGTGCCATTGCTATTGCCGTTGATTACGAAGAATATATTGCCATTTTTTCAAATGGCCGTGGTATTCCAGGGCAAGGACCCATACCGCCGGGTATCTTCGGTTATGAAGAGGGTGAGTCAGGCATTAATCCCTATGTTTATGATGTCGTTAACGGGCGAGCGCAACGTAAGCCAATCGAAGAGGCGCGCGCCCTATTGGTCAAGGCAGGCTATGCCGATGGTATTGATCAATCTTCGGGCAAACCCTTGCTGCTTCACTATGATACGCCTGCTGTGGGTCCGGCTGCCAAGGCAACGCTGGACTGGTGGCGCAAACAGTTTAAGAAGCTCAACATACAGTTAGTTATTCGCAGCACCGACTATAATCGTTTTCAGCAGAAGATGCGTGATGGCAAGGCGCAGATATTCAGTTGGGGTTGGAATGCGGATTACCCTGATCCGGAGAATTTTTTATTTCTTTTGTATGGGCCAAATAAAAAAGCACAGTTAAATGGCGAGAATGCGGCAAATTACGCCAAT
>CAYURS010000104.1:0-4142 GCA_964447165.1 uncultured Thiotrichales bacterium | reverse complement strand
CAATACATAAGCCCAATAGCTGGTGTAGTTAAACTTGCGGGGTATGCCCACCTGATCCATCGTTTTTCCAATCAATTTTTTCATAGTTGGTTTTAGCTTACGCGTTTTACGTACAATAGCCAATAAATCAACCCACCCACTCCCGAAAATAAACCTATGGCCGACTTATTTGATTTTCCCAGTGACAAGAAAACACAACGCCTAAGTGGCGTAGTCAACAGTATTGGCTTTAGCTCGGAGCAAAGTGGCTGGTCCGTGCTTTTCGTTAAAGATGAAACAGGCAAAATACACAAAGTCGTTGGCACTGGCCACGGTATCAACATAGGGCAGGGCGTGGAATGTGAAGGTGTTTGGCAAGCTCACCCAAAATTTGGTCGTCAGTTTTCTGCATCGGCCATTATTCCCTCGCAACCAAATTCTACTGAAGCATTAGCACATTATCTCAGCAGTGGCGCCATCGAAGGTGTCAGTAAATCTTCTGCCAAGAAACTCATCGAAGCATTTGGCGATCAATTACCAAAAATTCTCGAACACGAACCTGAAAAACTAGAAAATATTAGTGGTATCGGCACAGTACGACGCAAAAAAATCACAGAAAGTTGGGCAAAACAAAAAGACGTTCGTGACATTATGATTTTCTTGCAGTCCCATGGCATGGGGCCACAACGCGCCGCACACATTCAGCGGCGTTACGGCAGCAAAGCCGCTGCCATTATTAATGACAACCCTTATCGTCTTGCTCAAGATTTCAAAGGCATTGGCTTTCAACTTGCTGACGTCACGGCACGCAGTTTAGATATAGCAGTGGACGACCCCAAACGCATTATTGCTGGCTTACATCATGTTTTACAAACACAAAGTACCTGGGGTAATTGCGCCATCCCCGAACTACAACTTATTGGCGATGCAGTAAAGCTATTAAAACTGAATAACGACCTGGTGACAACTGGCTTGGCGCAAGCTATAAACAGTCAGCAACTACTGCTAGATACTATTGACGACAAGCAATTAATTTATCTTCCTGCATTACGCAACGCTGAAATCGAAGTCGCTGAAAAACTGCTACGATTATCTAAAGGCAAGCTTCCTTGGAAACCTTTTAATATCGAAAAATCCTTACAACAAATTGAAGAAAAACTTGGTGTCGAGTTATCGCCGTCACAAAAACACGCCGCAACTAAAATGGCTGGCCACAAAGTCTGCGTATTGACGGGTGGCCCTGGTAGTGGCAAAACTACTCTGGCAAAAGCCGTTCTTTCCCTGTTAGCAAAGCATGTCGAAAACATTATCTTATGCGCACCCACCGGACGTGCCGCGCGGCGCCTTGCTGAAGCTACCGGACGCAAAGCCACCACCATACACCGCCTGTTAAAAGGCATGCCAGGAATGGGCTTCACCCATGATGAACATAATCCCATTGATGCCGACTTAATTTTTTGCGATGAAATGTCGATGGTCGATATCGAACTGACAAACGCCCTATTGAAAGCCATACCTGACGATAGCGTCGTCTTCTTTGTTGGTGATGCCGACCAGTTGCCGAGCATCGGCCCCGGTAAAGTACTCATGGATATGATTAACTCCGGCGTCATTCCCATCGTACGGCTAACAGAGATTCATCGCCAAGCCCAAAACAGTAGCATTATCACTAATGCACACCGCGTTAATCATTCGTTAATGCCTGTATCTAACAATAGCGATAACGAAGACTTTCATTTTATTATTGAAAACAATGCTAGTCGTATTTCACAACGCCTGCAACAACTCGTCTGCGAAGAATTACCACAACGCTATGGTTTAGACCCACTCAATGATATTCAAGTACTCTCACCCATGCGCAAAGGTGCATTAGGTATTAATGAGTTAAACAAACGATTACAAAACAAACTCAACCCCTGTCTTGATAGTAATAACCCTAATCACTTTAAACAAGGTGATGCCTACCTATCTGTCGGCGATCGCGTTGTACAAACATCCAATAACTATGAAAAATTCGTTTTCAATGGTGATATCGGCATTATTGTCGCACTCGACAAAAAAAAGAAAATACTCATCGCATTGATAGAAGGCAATGAAGTCGAATACAACTTCAATGAGGCCAAACAACTCATGCTGTCGTACGCACTCACCATCCACAAATCACAAGGCAGTGAATACAAAGCCGTCGTTATACCTATTGCCAAGGAACATTATATTCTTCTGAACAAGCGACTCATCTATACCGCGATAACACGCGGCAAAAAACTAGTTATTTTAATCGGGCAAGAAGAAGCACTAAAAACCGCAATCCATAGCAGCCGTGGAGACCACCGTGTCACAGCACTTGAATACCGACTGCAGCGGTAAATTATTCTGCGGAAAATTGAGCCAGTGACAAATTTATTCGTCCCTCAGCCTGGACTCACACACTTAACGTCGAAAATCAACCAACCGTTATCCTTCCAGAGATCTATCGCAGTCTCTAAACTTGACACCACCAATAGCTTTAAAAAAAACAAAGGATAGTGAGTCGGACTGAATTTTTCTTATTATGTTTAATTATTGGCTTTGAGTATTGCCACTTTATTTTCTACTATAAACTTGCCTGCATGGGATTGTTCTAAAATATTTTTCTTTATTTTAGTGGATGATGTTCTGGGGTTATATTGAATTTGAACAACCTCTTTTCCTTGTCCTTTCATATAATCCTCAACACCTCGATTATGAGGTTTCTTTCCCCAATCTGCACCAATAACAAAAATATCCGCTTTCACTGCCTTGCACACTGTTAAATAGTCAAGTTCATGATATGGCATAACAATATCGACACAACGTAAGGCTTTAAGCATTTCAATTCGTTGATCGAGAGGAATAACAGGGGTATTCGGCTTATACAACATGACTACTTCATCTGAAGCAACACCAACTGCTACAGTGTCACCTAGTGTCTTACAGTACTCCAGCAAGGCAAGATGCCCCACATGTAATAAATCAAAAGTACCAACCGTATATACAACCATTATGTTATTTATACCCTCATTTTAGTGATTCTGTTATAAACTTCGTTATTTTCTAAAGGAGTTTCCAGCCATAAATTGCTGTTATTCCAAGAGTATAAATAGTAAGGATATAAACATTAATCGGGTTCCCAGAAAGTTTTGGTGTTTTTATTTGCGAGACATTCAAAGCAGCAAGACCAACACCACTCACATACAGAATAACAGTAAAAACCCCTCCACTGAAAATATCTTCCAATAAAAAAATGAAAACAAGTATTATATTATTGTTGTCAAGAGCCAATCCGGTATATTTCGTGCCACCCGCAAGACCAAAGGTACTAAAATAACTCAACCGTACTGCACTAGCAGCGAGCATTAAAAAAGCGCCAACTAAAAATAGTGGCTCAAAATTTCCATAGCTCAACAGAAGTATAGCCGGCGTAACACCATAACTAACAATATCGATTAAAATATCAAGTTGCCCACCAAAAGCTCGGTCATCACCAGTTCGTCCTTTCATTTTTCTTGCGATAAGACCATCCGCCCAGTCAAATGCAACAGCCCAGATCATACCAATCATTGCTGCGGCATAAATACCCAAAATACTGTAGTAAATAGCTAAAAGAGTACAGGCCAATCCTGCAAGTGAACACAGATTTGGCAGGTCTTTTACAAAAGAAAGAATAGTCGGCTGCAACGTCCGAGGTGAAACATTATCTGTGGCCATAGTACTCCTAAGGTAATAAATTTAACATTGTGATAAGTTTGTTGGCATAAATAAACACCCACAAATTCTACTTATATTCGTAACTGTGCATTTATATACGCAATAAAATATTTTCTAAGCGATGTCGTGACTTGGGAAGTTTTGAGTTAAAATCATCTTCAGGGTGATGATAACCAATAGCCAAAGCGACATCGCATTGATAGCCGTCAAGCTCATTTTTAAATTCCTCGTTCACTAAATCAATATCAATACCTTCCATAGGTGTTGAATCTATTTTGAGACGCGCCAAGGTGTGTAACGTATTTCCAAGAGCAAGATAGGTTTGTGCTTTTGTCCAAGTGCTTGTGTTCCCAGTTTCATCGGTATTTTGCTCGGCAAACATAAAGACAGCAAAGGCACTCTCTCGATCTTCAGGTTTGACTCGTTTGTCTTCAATG
>CAYURS010000103.1:0-4149 GCA_964447165.1 uncultured Thiotrichales bacterium | reverse complement strand
CAATGGCATTTTTATCAGCATCGAGCGAGACATTATATTTATCACGATACCAACCGCAAATCGCCCGCCGTAAACGTGGAATACCACGCGACAAAGAGTAGCGATGCGTATCACTACGCTGTGCTGTCTCAATCAACTTATCGACGATATGCTGTGGCGTCGGCTGATCCGGGTTACCCATACCGAAGTCAATAATGTCCTCACCACGTGCCCTGGCTTCAGCCTTAAGCTCGTTGACGATATTAAAGACATAGGGGGGCAGACGCTTTATGCGCGGAAAATCCTGGAACAATGAAGTTTTTCGCCTCTAAAAAGTAAAAAGTCTAAAATTTTTAGGAGCTTATAGCAAACACTTTGAACACATTAAGGAGAATAATGTATCCACAGCAGTCATCCCTACTTGCACCAGATAAGGCAAAGGCGTCACAATGTCATCATTTTAAATGACGCCATCATCATGCAATTTAGCCTGGAAACCAATAGCGACTACTACGTCATCCGCGCCTACACGCCTGAAGAGCTTATTGTAACACCGCCACAAGATATGGCGGCGACTGTTAAGCGCATTCAAGATCCCAGATTTGGTAACCAAGCCGTCGCCATAGAACTTATTACCTCAACCTCGTTAATTATGCCGCGATTGCTCATCAAAGATTGGACCAACACCCCCTATGATGAAATCAGTGCCGATGAACTCGCTAAAGTACAAAAACACCAACCTGAGATCGTCCTGCTCGGCAGTGGTAGCACACTAAAATGGCCGGCCAAAGGTGTTCGTGAGTGCTTATTAGCACAAGGTATTGGTGTTGAAGTAATGAGTTCAGGCGCCGCCTGTCGCACCTATAACATCCTGATGGAAGAACAACGCCACGTTGCCGCCATCGTATTTTTTTAAGGTTTTATGCCACGACCTAATTATTTAAGGTACACCTTTGGGTTAACCGGATTACCATCACGACGAATCTCAAAATGCAGCACATAACGCCCCGTCTTATTCTTTCCTATCACCGCAATCTTTTGGCCTGGTCTAACATTATCACCCTCTTTCACCAGCAGCTGACTATTAAAACCATAGGCACTTAAAAAACGTGAATCGTGCTTAATAATAATCAGCTGACCTAACTGACGTAACCCATGACCACTGTAAACCACCCTACCCGCAGCAGCAGCATGCACTGTTTGCCCCGCCGTACCCGCAATATCAATGCCCTGATTACCCCTTCTCGTGCCAGAGAAGCCCGACACTATCTTACCTTTTAAAGGCCAACCAAATTTAGTAGAAGTACTTTTATTACCAGGGGTTGGAAGTGATTTCTTAGAACTTACTTTAGGTTTTTTTTTGGCTCCAGGTGTCGATTGAGATGTCGATTTTGGCTTTGCTTTAACCTTAGATTTTGATTGTGCAGATTTACGATTGTCAACAACAGGGGCTTGCTTACGTTGACTGCCTTGCGCCGTAACAATAACAGTTGGTGGGCTGATTCTGATCAATTGCCCAACTTGAATTCGATAAGGCGACCTTATTTCATTCCAACGGGCCACCACCTTATGACTATAGCCATATTTTTGGCTAATCTGAAAGAGCGTCTCACCTGACCCCACAACGTGAAAATTTTTAGTCGCAGGCTTGGTCGAGGCGCAAGAGATAAGCAATGCTGATAGAGCAGCAATCAATAGGCCACGCAATACACCACTGATCCCGCCTGTCAAAATATGCACCATACAAAATCGTCAACACTACCCAATAATCACACTATCAGCGTCGTAATGAATACGCAATGACTACACAGAAAAACCCGGCAACACATCAACCACCACTACTTTCAATAGATTGTCGTGTTTTCTCCACAGCATCTTGAACTTGTTGATCAACAGATTTAGTTTTTTCAAGCGCCTTAATTTGTGCATCAAACACAGTCGCTTTATCCGTTGTATCTTTCGAGACACCCTCGTTATCAGAACAAGCACACAAAAGTCCAAACAACAGGTAGACAAAGTATTTTTTGATCATCTCTATACGTTCTAATTATTGGCGAAATAAAAACTCTTACACTTTAACCCTTGCTTTTATTCTTTTTCCTACGTTTATTATTGCTTTGGCTCCATACTGAATCTTTTTTTTCCTCTATCGCTTCTTCGATATTGTCGCCGACGTCTACACTCTTGTCATAGTCACGGTATTTTATCTGCAAACCCTTTAAAAAATAGCGCAACATTTGATCATTGCATTCACGATAATTCTTATGGTTAGATTTTCGGAATAACGCACTTAGTTCGTGCTTACTCATCGTAAACTCAACCAATGCCATAATTGACAATACATCTTCTGCTTTCAAATCCAAAGCAATTTTTAATTTCATAAAAATAATGTTATTCGTTAAGCGCTTTTCTGGCTCAAGCTGTGGCCCCTCACGTTTGCCGCGTTTTTGATTAATAAACCCATTCAAAAACGTCGCCATCAACACATCTTTACATTTTTGATAGGCAGGATCGTCATCCTTTTTTAACCAATCACTGATTTCAGCACGTGTAGCCTGATGCCCCACTGCACGAAAAATCGCAATCATATTTGAATCATTTAAATCAAAGATATAACGCAAACGGCGCAAAATATCATTATTGGTCATTATTAAGGAGCCTGTGATTTATTTTTGACGAAGTATCTCGAAGGCACACAGTAGATTGTGTCTGAAGTATTTAGATTTAAGACGTGAATCGCACGTAATAGCGGGCTATTACGCCTTGAAAGAATGCAAGAGCATTCCTGAGGCAATGCTCTTGGAGTACGAAGATTCGCGCCCCGCAGGAAGTGCTCCCCCTCAAGAGGGGACAAAACCGAGCCTTGGGGTACAACGCAAAAGCTAAATATTTCAGGCATAAAATGCGAGTTCATGAATAGTTCACAGCTCCTTTAATCAACGCAGCATTAAATATACAGCTACCGCTACAATAATCGTTAGCCAGCCTAGGGTATCAATATGCTTACGTAGCATAAGCTCCATTTTCTCTCCACCCACTTTTATAATACCAGCGACAAGAAAGAACCGTGCGCCACGACCAATCAATGAGGCGATAACAAAGGGAATAAAACTCATTGCCAAGGCACCAGCACTGATGGTAAATAATTTATAGGGTATTGGTGAAAAACCAGCGATGAAGATAACCCAAATACCCCACTGTTCGAACCATTGTTTACTGAGTTCAAGTGTATCGCCATGACCTACTTGCAGAATCCACGGCTCGACAATATCAAAAGCTAACCAACCAATAAGATAACCAGCGATACCACCAAGCACAGATGCTATGGTAGTGATTGTTGCAAACCACCAGGCTTTATTACGTTTTGCCAACACCATTGGCGCAAGCATAACGTCTGGGGGAATAGGAAAAAACGATGATTCGGCGAAGCTTAAACCACCAAGATACCACGGCGCTTTAGGATGAGCTGCCCAACGTAGGGTCATGTCATAGAGTTTACCAAATATTGCCATACCGCTTTACCCTATTACTATTTAATTCCACCGAGCCCACCCAGCATGGGCACAAAACTTACTGCCTCTATATCTTCACGTACATAGCGTGTTTCACTTTCACGTACGATGCGGGCTAATACCTGGTTAGTGTTTTTTCCTACCGGGATAACTAAACGTCCACCAATAGCCAACTGCGACAGCAAATCTTCAGGAATTTCCTCAGGTGCAGCAGTCGCGATAATCGCATCGAATGGCGCATGGCTTGGCCAACCCTCGCTGCCATCAGTTAAGCGTGGCCGAATATTATGTAAGGATAATTCTGCAAAACGTCTGCGCGCGCCATTGAGTAATGCGCCAATACGTTCTACCGTATTCACTTTTTCAAAGAGCGTCGATAAGATCGCTGTTTGATAGCCACAGCCTGTGCCAATTTCCAGCACCGACTTACATTCACCTTCGTCGATGGCCAGTTCGGTCATACGTGCGACGATATAAGGCTGTGAGATCGTTTGCCCATGACCAATAGGTAAGGCAGTATCTTCATAGGCACGACTGGCCAAAGCTTCTTCAATAAAGATATGGCGTGGTGTTTGCCGTATCGCTTCGAGTACACGTGGATCAGTGATACCCTCTTCTTTTAATCTTTGCACCAAGCGTTCTCGTGTCCGCTGGGAAG
>CAYURS010000102.1:0-4166 GCA_964447165.1 uncultured Thiotrichales bacterium | reverse complement strand
TGTTAATTAGTTACGGTATCGACTACGTGCAAGGCTACTTTATAGGTAAACCATTACCTTTGCCTATTGCTAAAGATTAAGGCGTCTCTAGTGAGACATGCGGGATAAGGCGTGCAAAGCGATAAAATTATTCGAAACGAATATCAAGGCCAACGGCTGCTGTGGTCTTATGTTGGCCTGCATGTAAAGCGTGGATTAACACTGCCTCTTCTCGCGCCAAATCACAAGTAGTCATTAATTCCTCAACATTTATGCCTTTTTCTGCCATACGCATTGCTTGAATATAGGGCCGGTCATCGCTGACACTGACATTGATTTGGTCTTGCCTGTCTGCCAGGTAACGTGACTGGCCTTCAATTTTGTCTAAGTGCTGACTCACTCCCACAGCTCCAACGCAAAGCGCTGACACATCATTCTGCAAGCCTCGCATCACTTGGTGCGCGCCTTGCAAACGTTGATTTAACTGATAATAGCCACACGCTAGCGCGATACTCAGCCCAACACATACAGCAATAATCAATATATCAATAGACATAGTATTTTAAATCCAATATTTGTTAGGCAAATTCATCAATATGGCCTCGGCCATGGCCATCACGTTTTTGTTTTTTTTGTGATTTTTTCTGAGAATTATTTGATTGCTGTTGCTGTCGGCGTTTTCGTGTTGTCGATTTTTTCGGCCAAACCGGGCCGATCGATTGCACATCTCGCACGTCGTTCATGGCTAAGATCCATTACCGCTTTATAAAACGGTAACTTCCTTCCATTCCTGTTTAGATAATAATTTATCAAGCTCAACTAAAATTAATAACTCTGAGCCGGTACTGTTTACACCTTGAATAAATTGTGAACCTTCACCATTACCCACGGCTGGCGCTGGCTCAATTTCAGAAGCACGCATATAGACAACTTCTGCCACACTATCAACAAAAATACCGACTTCTTTATCGCCTACTTCCATAATCACAATACGCGAGCCATCATCAGGCTCACGATAATCTAAACCAAAGCGAGTTCTGGCATCGATAACCGTCACCACATTTCCGCGTAAATTGATAATGCCAAGGACAAATTCTGGTGCACCCGGAACCTGGGTAATTTCCGTTACTTTAAGTACTTCTTGTACGGCCATGACATTGATACCGTACTTTTCTTCATCCAAACGAAATGTCACCCATTGCAGTAGTGGATCTTGAATATCCTGGTTAATAGGATCCTCGTATTCATCGTACGCGAGCTCAGTCATCGTCTTACTCCTTTACTCTATCGTGTCGCCAACACTGCTACTGAAAAACAGCTTGTTTAGTCAAAAAATCGACACATTCTCTACTTAAACACTTATAAGCAGGAAATATGCCATTACGTGCAAGGGACACAAAAAGATGCCGTAGGACTCTCGCTCTCTTAATTTTTCTCCTCAAGAATTTTTTCCAATACTCCTTTGAGGGGCGCGCCCTGTAACAGGGTTTTTGCAAATTCATCACCATCGATTATTGCCGACATTTGTCCAACAAGCGTACCAGCCAACCAAGCACGTTGCGTGCGATCACTACGCCAGCACACCTCACGCGGGTCTAGGGTAATCACCTCCAGTATTTCGTCGCACACCAAACCCCATGCTGAATCATCAATAAGCACGACCTTAGTCGTGCGTGTTTGCCATGATTCAATTTTATGCTGATATCTCTGAGGCACTAATATATTGGACACATCAACGATTTTTGAATTAATACCGTTGTTAGGCCAAACACCAATGAAATGCTTGCTATAACCTGGCATAGGGGTCAACTCGGCAAGCTGCCAATCGAGAATTCCACATAAATGTGTTAGAGGAATTGCTAACCTCAACTTCGCAATGGTAAATTCCAAAACTTCAAACGGCCTACGCGCCCAGTCTGGTGCGCCCTCGACATAATAATCTTCGCTATCATTAGATAATACGCCGTCGTCAAGTAAGAATTCATTACTATCAGGTTCAACGCCCCGCACCGAGGTGCAAGGTACTTGTTCGTTAATGGTGCTCTCTGGTGCTACGGGCTCATCGTCAATCATTTGCAACTGTTCTTTATTCGATGAACTTTCACCTAACAAAGACACATCGTCTTCACTAATAAAGAGTGACTTATCTTGCTTTGCAGTGATAGGTGTTTGGTTTTCAATCTGCTCGTTAATGTCGCTATCAACTGTGTACGAGTCACTCTCTGTGACGCTTTCTAATAAGACATCAAAATAATTGTGTAAAGCCGTATCCTTATCGTCCAATGGCTTAGTCAAAGGTGCTATGTATCCTTGGGGCACAAGGTTATCTTGTCTCATGACATTGCCCTTTGTTGTATCCCAAAGCTCGATTCTATCTTTTCTTGAGGGAGAGCACCTTGTACTCCGAGGGTGCTTTTTAATGCCTCATTGAGGGGCACACCTAACCGCAAATCATCAGTGAGCAATATCTCGTCCAATACGTCTGCGTAGGCCAGCGAACCGCGAGAACGAGGGTTAATCAGTGATAAGGGTTTGCCAGCTAAACTGGCATCACGAAACTGTGTGTCAACGGGGATTACATGCTGTGAAATAGTTTTAGCATAATTTTCACGCAGTGTACGCAGACTATGGATCGATGCGCGTGTACGACGGTCAAACATGGTTGGCAAAATGGTATAGGCTAACTTCATTTGCCTGGCCTTAGTCACCATTGTCAGGGTATTTAGCATACGCTCCAATCCTTTCAACGCCAGAAACTCTGTCTGTACGGGAATCAATAAATGCTCACACGCTGCCAGTGCATTGACCATGAGCAACCCTAACATCGGTGGGCAATCAAGTAATGCATAGTCATAATTGTCGGACAATTGTGCTAAGCCCTGGCTAATAACCAGCCCCTTGCCGCCGCTAGCACCTATTTGGCGATCTAGCGTTGCCATTGCTGTCGCGGCCTGTATCAAGTGCAGACCGTCTATGACTGTTTCCTGTACTACAGTATCGACACATTGAGGCCCATGCTGAAATAAATGATAAATACTGTTAGCAGAAGTATCCGGGTCACCACCAAAATAGCTCGTCAATGAACCATGAGGATCCAGGTCGAGCATTAAAACACGCTTACCACGTGATGCTAATATGCCTGCCAAGGTGGTGACAGTGGTCGTCTTACCAACACCTCCTTTTTGATTGGATACCGCCCATACTTTCATTTCACTACCTTCAAATCCATTATGATGGCCAAACTAAAAAATACCTGATAATCCAAAGCTATTGATTGTCGTAATATCTGGCTCTACTGTTGCACCCGCATCAATAACTATGACAACACGACGGTTATCCGCACGCCCCTGCTCTGTCTCATTGTTTGTTATTGGTCTAAATTGGCCATAGCCAGATGCCGTTAACTGCAACGGGTCAATCCCTACACTGGCTATCAACCTGACAACACTTGATGCGCGCGCAGTAGATAACTCCCAGTTAGTGGGAAACTGTCGTGTACTGATTGGCATATTATCAGTGTGGCCTGCAACCCTTACCGGGTAATCAAAACCACGGATAATATCTGCCAGCTTCACTAATACTGGCTCTGCACTGCGTGCCAACACGGCACTACCACTGGCAAATAGAATGCGTGATTTCAATTCAATTTCTAGCGACAACCCATCTTTTTTGACACTAACTAATTCTTGCTCAATAAGGCTTTCTAAGGCATTTTCAATATTCTCAGCGATCTTATCGATATCGATTTGTTGTTCTTTCTCATGGATAAGGTGGGTCAAAGGCATACGCGGCAATTCAATCATCGCTGTATTATCGGGGTCAAAAGCTGACGGTTGACCGCTACGCCCAACATTCACCGGGTTAAGACTGCTCGCTGGCGCGCGAAACGCTGCCTCTAATGCATCAGACAAGACCCGATACTTTCCCTCATTAACGGATGACACTGAATACAACACCACAAAAAAAGCAAATAATAAGGTAATAAAGTCGGCATAGGAGATCAACCATCGATCATGATTTACTGGTTCTTCATGCCTATGTCGCCTGTTTGCTCTCATTATTTTAGATCAAATACCCTTGTAATTTTGTTTCAATATTGCGTGGGTTTTCACCTTCTGCAATCGCCACAACCCCTTCGAGAATCATTTCTCGAAGTCGACTCTGTTGGTTAATATATGTCTTTAATT
>CAYURS010000101.1:0-4195 GCA_964447165.1 uncultured Thiotrichales bacterium | reverse complement strand
TTATGGCTTCGCTACGCGCAAAGTTCATGTCGGCGACCAAGGTATTAACAACAGTGGTCAGTTCATTGCGTTGAATCAAGCTGCCGAAACTGGTTGATAGTGTCACTAATATTGCGGCAATGGTAAGCGTGACCATTAGCTCAATCAGGGTAAAACCTTTCGCTAGCAAGCATGATGAGCAATGCAGGTGGAGCTGTCGAGGGATATCCATATCCACTTCCTTGTTATGAGTAGCCTTCCTGGCTGCATCGTAACTATTACAGACTTAGGTGCTAGTGTTTATAGGCCTAATTTGATAGGACATGTAGGGTATTGCCGTTACTAAGAGCCTGTTGGGCTCAGTTGATCGTAGCGAGGGAAAGCTATTTTAAGGTGCACTCACGCTTTCGCGGAGCCTACCCCCGCGAAAGCGTGAGTGCATTTTTTGATTATTTGTACCCGGAGGGTTCTTTTTAATACCTTAAGGGGTGCACGTAGCGGTGTAGTTGAGCATATTTAACGAAAAAAATCGGATAGTGGGCCAAAATGGGTTTTCTGTACGATTGTATGGATGCAGAAAGTAGAGCAGCGCAGGAGCATTACCGAGTAGGTTTATCCTAAGTCCGACAGGCCCTAATTAAAGCGTTTAGCAATGCGCGTTAGCGCGTCTTTCAGCGTCGCAAGATCGGTGGCAAAGGATAAGCGCATATAACCCGGCGCACCAAAGGCACTGCCAGGTACTAAAGCGACACCTAATTCGCTGATCAAATATTCAGCAAGCCCAACATCATCATTGACCCCGTCTACCGCATCAATAAGGCCTTGTACTTGAGGAAAAGCATAAAATGCGCCCGTAGACTTGATGCAATGCACTCCTTTAATCGAGTTAAGCATGGCGACGACATAGTCGTGTCGCGTTTTAAACGCCTTGACCATATTATTGAGATCATCAGTAGGGCTATTCAGTGCAGCGGCCGCTGCGACTTGAGCAATAGAGGTTGGGTTAGAAGTGCTTTGTGACTGAATGGTTTTCATAGCGCTAATCAATTCGGCAGGGCCAGCAGCATAACCAATACGCCAGCCAGTCATAGCATAGGCTTTCGATACACCGTTAATGACGATGCTGCGCTCACTAAGCTCCGGGCAAACATTAACGATGTTGCAAAACGGGTCGTTTGCCCAAAAAATATGTTCGTAGATATCATCACTAAGAATAACGACTTTTGGATAGTCAAACAGTACATCTGCCAACGCACGCAGCTCTGTTGCGCTATAAACCGATCCAGTCGGGTTGCTTGGGCTATTAAGGATGAGCAAGCGTGTTTTGTCGGTTAGGGCACCTTTTAATTCTTTTGCTGTAATTTTGAACTGTTGTTCGATCTCAGTATGAATAACAACTGGCGTGCCTTCGGCCAGTTTAACGATATCGGGGTACGATACCCAGTAGGGCGCAGGAATAATGACTTCATCACCTGCATCAAGCAAGGCTTGGCAGAGATTGTAGATGCTGTGTTTGGCACCTACTGAGACGAGAATTTGGTCTAGTTCGTAATCGAGTTGATTTTCACGTTTGAATTTGTCGCGAATAGCTTGGCGTAATTCAACTGTGCCAGCGACTGCCGTGTATTTTGTCATACCCGCATTGATTGCATCAATGGCAGCTTGCTTAGCAAGCTGTGGAGTATCGAAATCAGGCTCGCCAGCGCTAAGGGCAATAACATCCTCGCCAGCGGCTTTGAGCGCATTGGCTTTGGCAGTAATAGCAAGGGTTACAGAAGGCTTGATCTTTTGTGTGCGATGCGCGAGCTTTATGATCATCAGTGTTAGTTACAGGGTGTTGTAATGTGAGTGCTTCATCAGAACAGTTGTTGTCAGCGATAGCTTGCATAATAATGCATCAATTCGATTCGCAATAGTAGTAAATGATGACAATTGCTAGTAAAACCAAACCAGCACATGGCAAACGCTTTCAATTGATCTCAAAATTCTCTCCTGCAGGAGATCAACCTCAGGCAATCGCACAGCTTACAGAAGGCTTGAACGATGGTTTAGCCAGGCAAACCTTGTTGGGTGTCACCGGTTCAGGCAAGACGTTTAGCATTGCTAAAGTCATCGAAAATGTGCAACGGCCAACGATGATACTGGCGCCCAACAAAACCCTGGCGGCGCAGCTTTACGGTGAAATGCGTGAGTTTTTTCCCAACAATTCGGTGCAATACTTCGTTTCCTACTACGACTATTATCAGCCTGAGGCCTATGTGCCGTCATCAGATACTTTTATCGAAAAAGACGCCTCCATTAACCAACACATCGAACAGATGCGTTTATCCGCCACCAAGGCTATTATGGAGCGACAGGACACTATTATTGTCGCATCGGTATCATCAATATATGGCTTGGGTGATCCCAAAGCCTATTTGAGTATGGTGTTACATCTGGTTCGTGGTGATATTGTTGAGCGCCGCACCATTTTACGTCGTCTGTCGGAGTTGCAATATAAACGCAACGATGCCGATTTATATCGCGCCACCTATCGCGTGCGTGGTGATGTGATTGATGTTTTCCCCGCCGAATCCGATGGTGAAGCTGTTCGGGTCAGTATGTTTGATGATGAAATCGAATCGCTGGCCTGGTTTGACCCGTTAACTGGCGAGATTTTACGTAAAGTACCACGTCTAACTATTTATCCTAAATCACATTATGTGACGCCACGGCACCGTCTGCTTGAAGCTATTGAACATATTAAAGATGAATTGCTCGAACGCCTGGGGCAGTTACGCGACAACAATAAACTTCTTGAAGCTCAACGGCTGGAACAACGCACCATTTTTGATATTGAGATGATACGAGAGCTGGGCTATTGCTCTGGTATTGAAAACTATTCACGTTACCTGTCCGGCCGTAATCCCGGCGAGCCACCGCCGACCTTGTTTGATTATCTGCCAGCTGATGCCTTATTGGTCATCGACGAAAGTCACGTCACAGTGCCGCAACTCGGTGCCATGTATAAAGGCGACAGGGCACGTAAAGAAAATCTGGTTGAGTATGGCTTTCGTCTGCCATCGGCTTTGGATAATCGCCCGCTAATGTTCGAAGAGTTCGAGAAGCTCTCACCACAAACGATTTATGTTTCAGCCACGCCTGGCCATTATGAGACAGAACATGCCGACGGTGTTGCCGAACAGCTTGTACGCCCGACCGGCCTGGTCGATCCCGAAATCGAAATCAGGCCGGTTGCAACGCAAGTGGATGATGTCATGTCTGAAGCCAATAAACGTGCAGCGCTCGGCGAGCGTGTACTGGTTACGACATTAACTAAGCGTATGTCAGAAGATCTCACTGAATATTTAAGCGAGCATGGCGTACGTGTACGCTATTTACATTCCGATATTGACACTGTTGAGCGTGTTGAAATTATTCGTGATCTTCGTCTGGGTAAATTTGATGTATTAATTGGCATTAACTTATTACGCGAAGGACTCGATATTCCAGAAGTGTCATTGGTCGCCATTCTTGATGCCGACAAAGAAGGTTTTCTTCGCTCCGAGCGCTCCTTGATTCAGACCATCGGCCGCGCTGCGCGTAACATCAATGGTCGTGCCATACTCTATGCTGACCGTATCACTGGCTCGATGAAGCGCGCGATGGATGAAACCGAGCGTCGTCGTAATAAGCAGACCCAGCATAATATCGATCATGGTATTACCGCCAAAGGCATCGTCAAATCCGTCACTGATATTATGGAAGCCGCCTATCCTGGCGCGCCCTTATCACCTAAAAACTATGCCAGGGTGGCCGAAGAGATGGCTGAGTATGGCGATTTTGGCAGCGATAAGCTCAACCACAAAATTAACGAACTCGAAAAGAAAATGTTCAAACATGCACAAGAGCTTGAATTTGAGCAAGCGGCCAAAACACGCGACCAAATTCGCAAACTTGAGGAAAGAGCGATGGGTATGCCTGAATTAAAGTTTCTCAAGCGCAAGTAGATGAAAAATGACGAGCTAGTAAGGCGGCACTAATCCTGAAAGACTTGATTCTATTGAAGAAATGCGCATGATCCTTGCCCAATTCTCCTTGTAAGGGTGACCTTTATTGCTGTATCCTCTCGCACTTGCCATTTCGTATAGATGGAGGCGCGTAGCTCAGCTTGGTTAGAGCACCACCTTGACATGGTGGGGGTCGTTGGTTCGAGTCCAATCGCGCCTACCAATTT
>CAYURS010000100.1:0-4252 GCA_964447165.1 uncultured Thiotrichales bacterium | reverse complement strand
GACCGCCTTGTAGGTTAATATCAATCTCAAGATTGCGACGGCTGGCAGCGTCCAGTAATAAATTGTCGCTATGTTGCGAGACATGCAGGCTACTAATGTGGGGTAGTAAATTTTGCTGTGTGCGTCGTGCATATTGCAGCAGCGCGCCAGCAGCGCGTATGGCCAAAGGGATGCCATCACAGCCGAGCCCACTTAGGTCATGTAATTTAAGTTGTTCGCGCAGCAGACCTTGTGCGTTATCAAGATCAAACTCCCAGGCTTCGAGTGTTTGTAGGCTGAGGTGTTTGTTGCTGAATAGGCTGGCGTGATCTTCTTGCACCAATAATTCAGCTGGGCGCAGACGTGCCAGTTCATCATCGAGTGCATTGCTTGATTCCAGTTGTGAAATAAAGAAGCGTGCGCTGCTGATATCCAGTGCCGCGACTCCTGCTGCACTGCCTTCGACAAAAATAGCGACCAGCAAATTGTCACGTTCGGCATCGAGCATGCTGTCATCGGTGACTGTGCCCGGCGTCATTAGGCGAACAACTTTACGTTCAACTGGCCCTTTGCTGGTGCTGGGATCACCGATTTGTTCGCAAATGGCAACCGACTCACCGTATTTAATGAGTTTGGCCAAATAATTGTCGGCGGCGTGATAAGGCACGCCAGCCATGGGAATCGATGCGCCAGCAGATTGGCCGCGCGCGGTCAGGCTGATGTTAAGTAACTTTGCAGCATGTTTGGCATCTTCAAAGAACAGCTCGTAGAAATCACCCATACGGTAAAAAACGAGGGTGTCGGGATAGTCCTGTTTGATACGTAAATACTGGCGCATCATTGGCGTATGAGAAGAGAAATCAGTGTTCATAGCCACTAATCATAACGGAAAAGGGTGTGTAGCTTATTGTTCGATAGGGGTGTCTTTGTCATTGCCCCATTCAGACCAGGCGCCATGGTAGCTCTTGATATTTTTATAGCCGAGGTTTTTGAGTGCGATATAGCTGTGTGCTGAGCGGTGAAGAGTTGCTTGTTATAGTTTGACCGACATCCTTTGTCAGTCTGGTTTGACACTATATGTGTCCAGATAAGTCTTTTATAACTTGTTTGATGAGCGTTGGGTAATGCGTTCTTTGGCAAGTGCGTCTTGCTGCATGATTCGGCGTGCGCGTGCTTTACTGAATGAAATAATGACAGCGCCGCTGTCATGGCTGCGATTAGTATTCGTGGCGGCGTCTTGTTCTTCTTTTGTTTTTTCTTTACTAGGTAAAATTTCAAAGGTATTGGCTAATGAAGAATGATAGGCCGCTTGAGTAAAAAACTCATGCATACCATCGAGCATGTCGAGCATTAACATCTCCTGCGCTCGATCACCAAAACCCGTATTATTTTTCTTTTTCAAAATAATTGCTCCTAAAAAGTGTCACCCTAGTTGTCGGAAAATAGTCAGTAAAACTTGATGGTTAAATAGGTGAGATTGCTCACATATTTGCCTAAGAAATCTCAGAGCAGGTTTTTAGAGTAAGTTTTTTAAGAGGTATTATTTATATAAGATATTGATCTATAATTCTATTTGTCTATATACGGCCGTATATGTTGCAATAATATTTTAAACAGTTTGGGGTTGGCGCAGACGATATCACCGCTATCAAAGTGTGTATTACCGCCAGCCATATCACCAACCAGGCCGCCTGCTTCCTCAATAATCAAGGCGCCAGCGGCGATATCCCAGGGTTTAAGGCCAAATTCCCAAAAGCCATCGAGGCGGCCAGCAGCGACATAGGCGAGATCAAGTGCAGCAGAGCCCGCGCGACGAATGCCCGCAGCCTTGGGCGCGATCGCGCGAAAGGTTTCTAGGTAGGCGTCGAGATCCTGGTCTTTACGGAAGGGAAAGCCAGTGCCGATTAGCGATCCAGCTAGTGTTTTACGCTTACTGACGCGGATGCGGCGGTTGTTAAGCTGTGCGCCTCCGCCACGGCTACCAGTAAAGAGTTCTTGGCTCACCGGATCATAGATCACGGCTTGTTGTAATTTATCTTGGTGTTTAAGGGCAATCGATACGGCAAATTGTGGAAAGCCATGAAGGAAATTAGTAGTACCATCAAGCGGATCGATGATCCAGACGTAATCGTTGTCTCCTTGATTGCCGCTTTCTTCTGCCATGATTTGGTGGTCAGGGTAGGCGGTTTTAATGATGTCAATAATGGCAGCTTCGGCAGCTTGATCAACTGCGCTAACAAAGTCATTATGATCTTTGGTGATGACATCAATGCTGTCTAGCTTGTCCATAGAGCGACTAATGATGTCTCCGGCTCGACGTGCGGCGCGAACGGCGATATTTAACATCGGGTGCATGTGTTTTCCTTTGATTTATTTTGGTTATGGACAAAGCGCGATAATTCGCAGCGTAGCGTATGCTATTCTAACATTGCGTTGATTAATACATCTTGTAACCTATTCTTGTGTCTAATCTCTTTAACCGAATCCGTATCGTTCTTATTGCTACCAGTCACCCTGGCAACATTGGTGCGGCCGCGCGTGCGATGAAAACAATGGGCCTGGAACGGCTTGTTTTAGTTGCGCCGAAGTCTTACCCTCACGCTGACGCAACGGCCAGAGCGTCTGGTGCTGATGATGTGCTAGCAAATGCAAAGGTGTGTACCAGCCTTGCGCAAGCGCTACAGGGTTGTCACTACGTCTTCGGTTTAAGTGCGCGCGAGCGAACGATACCCTGGCCACAGATGTCGCCAAGGCAATGCGCTGATTATGCGGCTAAGCAAGGTGAGGCTGAGCTTGCGCTGGTGTTTGGTCGTGAACATTCTGGTTTGACTAATGAAGAGCTTGAGGCCTGTCACTATCATGTATCAATAGACGCTAATCCTGATTATCCCTCGCTGAATCTTGCCGCAGCAGTGCAGATTATGTGCTATGAATTGCGTTTGGCCGGTTTGAGTTTGACTAGCTCA
Organism: uncultured Thiotrichales bacterium; assembly: GCA_964447165.1. GTDB lineage: Bacteria > Pseudomonadota > Gammaproteobacteria. The sequence continues at coordinate 1,307 of CAYURS010000100.1, read as the reverse complement.
GAGGCCGTTATCAAGGTTGGCTCTTTGCCAGCCCCAGTGGATGAGTTAGAACGTTTTTTTGGACATCTTGAGCAAGTAATGATCGACGTTGAGTTTCTTGACCCTGAACAACCTGGCCATATTATGCGTCGACTCCGCCGTCTTTATATTAAGGCGCAGCCTGATAAACAGGATATTAATATCTTGCGTGGTGTGTTTAGCGCTACGCAGCGTGTTCTTGGGGCCCAAAAAAACCGGCTTGATAATACTTGACTGAATTAGTCAAGTATAGCTAATATCACACCATAAGAGTATGGCAAGTGTTGCTGGTCATTCTACTCAAGGTGCTCCCACGCTTTCGCGGGGGCAAGCTCTTGGGGTGCAACGTGCCCTCGGGGTACAAGGGGTTGTTACTGATGAAATTAACCACTAAAGGACGTTACGCCGTGACGGCTATGTTAGATCTGGCCCTCCATACAGACGCTGGGCCAACTCCGCTGGCTGATATTTCAAAACGCCAGGCCGTCTCGCTTTCTTATCTGGAACAATTATTTGCCAGGCTGCGTCGTAACGGCTTGGTTGAGAGCGCACGTGGCCCCGGTGGTGGCTATCGTTTGGCACGTAACGCTAATGATATTGCAGTGATGCATGTGTTAGATGCCATTGACGAGAAAATTGACGCGACCCGTTGTGGTGGCAGTGCCGATTGTCAACACGGCGAACCTTGTTTAACTCACGATTTATGGGCCGATTTGAGCGACCAGATTTATGCTTTTCTTAGTCATATCAGTCTAGGTGAGCTAGTTAAGCGTAATACGGTTCGTGCCGTCGCCAGGCGACAGGATGACGCGACACGACCTCACTACGTGGAATTGTCCGATATTAAGAAATCGACAGCGTAGGCGTGAACAGCACCCCTAGGGGATATAGCATTTGATAATGTATCTTGACCACAATGCCACAACGCAACTTGACCCGGCCGCTTTTGAAGCGATGTTGCCTTACCTGACAGAGCATCATGGTAACCCGTCAAGTATTCATCATGCAGGTCGCATAGCCCGTACAGCGATTGATAATGCACGCGAGCAGGTGGCTGATTTGGTTGGTGCGCACCCAACGCAGGTTATTTTTACCAGTGGCGGTACAGAGGCAAATAATTTGGCCTTGAATAGCCTTGCCAGTCATGATGTTGGGTCATTTTGTGTCAGCGCTATTGAGCATCCTGCGGTGTTAGAGCCGGCACGCCAATGGCAAGCTAAGGGCTGGCAATTAGCGTTAGCACCGGTTGATGCCAATGGCAGAATGGACGAAGACGCCACGGTCGAGAT
>CAYURS010000099.1:0-4275 GCA_964447165.1 uncultured Thiotrichales bacterium | reverse complement strand
ATCACCATGCATGTTGATGAAATGCGTCAAAACATGGAACGCCATATTGAGATATTCTCAAAAGTTAGCGACTCAAGAACATCGGTGCGCGACAAATTGAGCATGCTGGAAGCCAAGCAAAGCGCCGCAGAAAAAATGGTAGCTGAATTACACGAACTCAAAGCGCTCCTGACTGAAGCCGAACCGAGCTAAGCACGCCTCTAATAGTCATACCGCTTGCGCGGTGCCGTCGACACAGCTAGACTTGATGCTAACATACCCTAATAGGGGTGCTCGCACCCTTGGGGGGCAATCCGCTTCTGAGTTTGACACCTTAAAATGCCTAACGAAACCCTCGGCGCCTTTGCTGCTGACTCTGTTGGTCTTGTTAAACCCAGCGTCATCCGCTTTGATCAAGCGCTTCCACTTGAATGCGGTAAGACGCTGCCTAGTTTTGAGATAATTTACGAAACCTACGGCACACTCAATGCCCAGCATGATAATGCCATATTGATCTGTCATGCTTTATCGAGTGACCACCATGCGGCAGGCTATCATTCTGCCAGCGATAAGAAGCCAGGCTGGTGGGAAACTTGTATTGGCCCTGGCAAACCCATCGACACCAATAAATTCTTTGTCGTCTGCAGCAATAATATCGGTGGTTGCAAAGGCTCGACAGGCCCAGTATCCACCAACCCAGAGACAAACCAGGCGTACGGCCCGGACTTTCCCTTTGTTACTGTCAAGGATTGGGTGAAGACTCAAGCGCAGCTGGCAGACAGACTTAATATCGACTGCTGGCAAGCGGTGATTGGTGGCAGTCTTGGTGGTATGCAAGCCATGCAGTGGTCTATCGATTACCCTGAGCGACTTAAACATTGCTTTATTATTGCCGCAGCGCCGCACTTGTCTGCACAAAACATCGCCTTCAACGAGGTCGCACGGCGCGCTATTATTACTGACCCTGACTTCCACGGCGGGCACTATTACAAACATAACACCGAGCCAGCTCGCGGCCTTATGCTGGCGCGTATGCTTGGCCACATTACTTATCTTTCTAATGATGCAATGCTGGCAAAATTTGGTCGTGAATTAAAAAAGAAGGATTACCAGTTTAGTTACGACGTAGAATTTGAAGTGGAAAGTTACCTGCGTTACCAAGGCGAGAAGTTTGTTGGCCAATTTGATGCTAACACCTATTTATTAATGACCCGCGCACTCGACTATTTTGACCCCGCACGAGATTATAATAATGACTTGTCAGCCGCGCTATCCATGACCAAGGCACGCTTTCATATTATTTCCTTTACCAGCGATTGGCGTTTTGCGCCTGCACGCTCACGCGAAATCATCAAAGCCTTGCTCGACAATAACCGTGACGTAAGCTATGCCAAAATTACTGCTAACCAAGGTCATGATGCATTTCTGATGAATATCCCTCACTATATGGATGTGTTGCGCGCCAATATGCAGCAATTAACCTTGTCAAACACTAGCTATGTTACGGCCTGACCTCGCAATCATTAATGACTGGATCAACACTGATAGTCGTGTACTTGATCTTGGCTGTGGTGATGGCACGCTACTGGCTCACCTTATTGAACATCGACATGCTAGTGGTTATGGTCTTGAGATTGAGGATAGCAATATTAGCCTGTGCCTGAACAAAGGGCTTAACGTGCTGCAAATCAACCTCGATGAAGGGCTGGCTGATTTTAATAATAATGCCTTTGACTATGTCATCATGACACAGGCTCTACAAGCGGTTAGCTACCCAGATAAGTTACTTGATGAGATGTTGCGTGTTGGCCGCGAGGTTATTGTTACTTTCCCTAACTTTGGCCATTGGCGCAGCCGTATGAATATCGCACTGCAAGGCCGCATGCCGCTATCTGATGCACTACCTCACGCCTGGTATAACACGCCGAATATTCGCCTTTGTACGCTGAACGATTTCGAAGCACTGTGTGAAAAAAAATCGATCAGTATTGCCCAACGCACCGTCGTCAACCACGCCCATCGCAGCACTCTTGCCATGCGCTGGCTACCCAATTTCTTTGGTGAAATCGCACTGTATCGCTTAGGATCTAAATAGATTCATTAGCAAATTCAACATCTTAATTAAGAATATCAATACTTGACCAATTTAGTCGGAAATTGTATTCTAATCCTGACTAAATTGGTCAAGTATTAACCCTAGCAAGTTTATGGGTATTCAATATCCAGTAATCCCAGCAACCCACAGAACAGTAAAATTCCTGAAGAATTCGATCCGTTCAGCCAGGTAAAGCAATATGGCCAGCACCAGCGACGACGTACAAGCGTTTGTAGACAAGCAATATAAACACGGCTTTGTCACCGATATTGAGGCCGACACCATCGGCGCTGGTCTCAATGAAGGTGTCATACGCGTCATCTCTGAGAAAAAAGGTGAACCCGAGTTTATGCTTGAGTGGCGTCTGGCCGCCTATCGCCGTTGGTTAACGATGAGCGAGCCGACCTGGGCCCATGTTCGCTTTGAGCCGATTGATTACCAAGATATCAGCTATTATTCAGCACCAAAATTACCTGGCGATGGCCCAAAAAGTCTCGATGAGGTTGATCCCAAACTTTTAGAAACCTATGAAAAGCTAGGCATACCTCTGCTTGAGCAGCAAATGCTCGCAGGTGTGGCAGTCGATGCCATATTCGACAGTGTGTCAGTGGTTACCACCTTCAAAGAAAAACTGGCTGAAGCAGGCGTGATCTTTTGCCCCTTGTCTGAGGCCGTTCACAGCCATCCAGAATTAGTAAAAAAATATCTCGGCTCTGTCGTGCCCACCGGCGATAATTTTTTCTCGACGTTGAACTCTGCTGTCTTCAGTGACGGCTCCTTTGTCTATATCCCCAAAGGCGTGCGTTGCCCAATGGAGTTATCAACTTATTTCCGTATTAACGAAGCCAAGACTGGTCAGTTTGAACGCACACTTATCATCGCCGAAGAAGGTTCACACGTCAGTTATCTCGAAGGCTGTACTGCACCTATGCGTGACGAAAACCAATTACATGCTGCCGTCGTAGAATTAATTATTTTGGACAATGCCGAGATTAAATATTCCACCGTACAAAACTGGTACCCGGGTGACGAGAACGGTAAAGGTGGCATCTACAATTTCGTCACCAAACGTGCGCTGTGCGCCGGTGTTAATTCAAAAGTATCGTGGACTCAAGTTGAGACGGGTTCTGCTATTACCTGGAAATACCCAAGCTGTGTGCTGCGCGGTGACAACTCCGTCGGTGAATTTTATTCTGTTGCTCTAACAAACAATTACCAGCAGGCCGACACTGGCACTAAAATGATTCATCTCGGCAAAAATACACGCAGCACCATTATTTCCAAGGGTATTTCTGCCGGTCATGGTGAAAATTCATATCGTGGTCTGGTGCGCATCGCTAAAACCGCAGTAGGCGCGCGCAATTATACCCAGTGTGATTCCTTATTAATCGGCGACACGTGTGCCGCGCATACGTTTCCTTATATGGAAGTTGGCCACCCAAGCGCCCAGGTCGAACACGAAGCTACCACATCAAAAATTAGCGAAGACCAATTATTTTATTGCCAACAGCGTGGCATTAGTGAAGAAGATGCCGTCAGCATGATCGTCAATGGTTTTTGTAAAACTGTCTTTAAAGAACTGCCTATGGAGTTTGCTGTTGAAGCAGGCAAACTGCTCAGCGTAAGCCTCGAAGGCGCTGTTGGATAATCAATTAATAAGATTTAAATTATTGGAATATACATGTTAAGCATAAAAGATCTACACGTTAGTATTGGCGACAAAGCTATTCTTAAAGGCATTAACCTTGACGTTAAATCAGGTGAAGTCCATGCCATCATGGGTCCCAATGGTTCGGGTAAAAGCACGCTATCAAACATATTGGCAGGCCGTGATGGTTATACCATCGACAGCGGCAGCGTCACTTATAAAGGCCAAGATTTATTAGCGTTAGCGCCAGAAGAACGTGCCTGGCAAGGCGTCTTCCTTGCTTTCCAATATCCAGTTGAAATTCCTGGCGTCAATAACACCTACCTGCTGCGTACTGGCTTGAATGCCATTCGCAAACACAGGGGCGAAGATGAAATCAGTGCCGTTGATTTTCTTAAGCTGGTACGCGAAAAAGCTAAATTGGTAGCATTGGACGAAAGTTTTTTGAATCGCTCAGTTAATCAAGGGTTTTCAGGTGGCGAGAAAAAACGTAATGAGATTTTTCAAATGGCCGTGCTCGAACCCAGCCTGGCTATTTTGGATGAAACCGATT
>CAYURS010000098.1:0-4296 GCA_964447165.1 uncultured Thiotrichales bacterium | reverse complement strand
GTTTTATCTGTCGCGGTTTGCTCGCTATCATTACTGGCCTTAACACGTTCCGTGAGACCTGACCCACCGTGCTGCTTTGTATTCCACTCATCCATACCGTCGAGCACAGAATCAGGCTGATGAATGGCAATAACCGGCCCTTCTTCCAATATATTTAATTCGCTGTCGGTTATAATGGTGGCAATTTCAATAACGCAGTCATTATCAGTATCGAGTCCTGTCATTTCCAGGTCAATCCATATCAAGTTATTATCATTCTTCACAATAAGGTTCTCACAAATAATTTTGCACATTCTAGCAAAGACTTTAAGCGGCCGTGTAAAGCATGTCTAAACCGCATAATACCGGCCTGGTCATCATGCGCCACGGTGCTACCGCCGAGGTGTTGACAGAAGATGATACTGTAATTACCTGCCATCAACGTAAATCAAAAAATGCCGCCATCGCTGGCGATCACGTTGAATGGCAAGAAGGCACTGATAAATACGGCATTATCACCAAACGTCTACCACGTAAAAACGTCTTAGCACAACGCAAAAATATTAAGCTGGTCAAAGAGATCGCGGCAAACCTTGATCAAGTGGTTATCACTTTCACCATAAAACCACATTACGATCAATTTCTTATTGATCGCTATATCGCCATTGCAGAACAACAAGGTATTACACCTGTCTTATTGGTGACCAAACTTGATCTTATTAAAGGCGATACCAGCGAAGGTATTGAGAAATTAATGACTGTCTATCGTGATATTGGTTATCAGGTTCTGAGCGTAAGCCAAAACGATCAGACTGGACTTAATGTGGTACGTGATGCACTAAAAAATAAGGTCAGTGTGCTGGTTGGTCAATCAGGCGTAGGCAAATCATCGCTTGCTACTGCGATTTTACCGAATGTAACTATTGCCACTGGTGAACTGACCGCATACGGTGACCAAGGCAGCCATACAACCAGTACAACGATATTGTACGCCCTGCCAACGGGAGGTTATCTCGTTGACTCCCCTGGTGTGCGTGATTTTTCAATGTGGAACCTTGCCGCAGATGAGCTGGCAGCCTGCTATATCGAATTCAAACAACATACTGACGAATGTAAATTTCACAACTGTCGCCACCTAAATGAACCCATTTGCGGCATTAAGTTAGCCGTAGATAGTAAACAAGTCAGTGAACTGCGTTACAACAGTTATGTTGCGGCGTACAACACCCTGGTGTCGTGTCACCCGTATAATGATGGTCTCAGCGAGACGAGAAGCGGTCATATGCAAGGTAGGCGAACGCAGGACTAGCCGTCGCTAATTCAAGCGAGCGTAACGCAGTAGATGGCGCTTCTCGTCTCGCCCAAAGGGAGCCATTGAAACAGCCCAATGCAGCGTTGCAGCCACTTGCAATAGAACAACTATTACTGCATGACTGCGCCTTGCCTTGGTCTGTTTCAATGGCTCTGAGACTATCATTATACGGGTGACACGACACTAGCCACCGATCAATAATGCGATTGCTTCTACCGGGCGTTCTGGCTCGACTAACATCATTGCAGTAATAATCACTAAGGCACGTGTGATTAATATCCCTTTAGCTTGTGCTGCATGGTCTTCTCGCGCGTCATTATCGCCTTTTAATAACTGGCGACCAGCGATAATTTGTAAGGCATACAGCACATATAATGTAATCAATAACAGGATATGCGTCCAAATCATCATTGAGAATATTTCTTCTTGCTCAATCAGGCGTCGATACCAATCACGCGTTGCATACAGATAAAATGGCATGCAAATGTCATAAACCACAATCGCACTCATAACGGGTATATGAAACCATAATTTTCTGCGATAGCGATAGGCCAGCAACATTAAAAAATAGGTAAAAATTGAAAGTAATACAGGGCCGGAAAAATTCATATTAAAGGTTCTTATTAAAGCTGCAGACGTCCAGCAAAGGCATGTGCCAGCGTACCGCTATTGACATATTCCAGCTCGCCACCAAAGGGCACGCCGTAGGCAATGCGGCTGGCCTTAAGTTCATGGGCTCGCACCATTTCGCTAATATAATAAGCAGTTGCCTCACCTTCAACGGTGGGGTTGGTAGCAAGAATAACTTCTTGTATCGTACCTCCGCTTAAATGCTTGTCCAGTAAATCCAGGCCGATATCGTCAGGGCCAATATTATCAAGCGGTGACAAATGCCCCATCAGCACAAAATACAAACCCTTAAATGCTGTGGACTCTTCAATAGCGATAACATCTGCCGGTGTTTCAACCACACAAAGCTGCGCCGGATCACGCCGTACATCGCTACAAATATTACATAACTCCACCTCGCTAAGCGTACGACATTGACTGCAATAGCCGACTTTTTCCACTGCTTGTGACAGTATATTGGCCAAATGGTTGGCGCCTTGTCGATCACGCTCCAGCAAATGAAATGTCATGCGCTGTGCCGATTTTGGCCCAACGCCAGGCAGACAACGCAAGGCATCGATCAGTTGAGTAATAAGCGGAGAATACTTCATGGAATTAAGTGCAAAGAAATTAAAACGGCATCTTCATACCAGCAGGCAAATTCATACCTCCGGTTACTGCGCTCATTTTTTCTTTGGTTGTCGTTTCAACGGTACGCACGGCATCGTTCACTGCGGCAGCAATCAGGTCTTCAAGCATTTCTTTGTCATCCATTAAACTGTCATCAATAACAACTTTACGCAAGTCATGGCGACCTGTCATAACGACTTTCACTAAGCCACCCCCTGCCTTGCCTTCGACTTCTATCTCTGCCAGTTCTTCTTGCGCTTTTTGCATGTTCTCTTGCATTTGCTGCGCTTGTTTCATTAAACCGCCAATACCACCTTTCATCATTTTCTCACCTTATTTATTTGAGTTAAGCAATTAGCTATTACGTTTTTTCTGTCATATTTATTCAATCGGACGTATCGAATCTTGCTGCATTTCTGCGCCAAAGACATCTTTTAACTGTTGCACCATATCGTCATTTTCTAGGGCAATACGTGCCTTATCCACTTTTTTATCATAACGCGCTTTAACGATGGCAGCAGGTGTATTAACCGCTACACCCATTGTAACCACCAGCTTGGTTGCTTTGCTGAAACGTTGTTGTAGCGCCTGCTCAAGTCTTTTCTCCAAACGCTTATTATTCAAATGCGGCTGCGATTCATTGAGAGTAATGTTAAACACGTTATTGTTATGACTTTGCAATACAGAATTCATTGCCAATTCACGCACCAACGCCTCAATGCCTAATGACTCAACAATTGTTTCCCATTCATTAATGGCTGTGTCAATCACTACCGATGCATCAGGCGCAAGCTGTTTGACTTGTTTCGGTTTAACCGGCCTGGGTTTGACTGGCTGAGGCTTCAATTGTTCTGTTTTAATTGGTTGTGGGCGCGCAGCAAGTTGCGCCGCCGTGCTCGCGACAGGCGTAGAGCTAGACTTAGCTGGGCTTGCTGGGTTTACGTGGGCGTGAGCTACTGACTTTTTTTTTGAGGCAGCGGCCATTGCCATAGCATCTGCCGCTGATCTCGGCTGCGCTTGGTCAAAATCAGGTGCGGATTGTGGCACTGATACAACCTGTTGCGCACTACCACTTGCTGCTGGGGTTGCGCTCACAACAGCAGCGCCACGCTCTGCTGGCTTAAAGGCCAGCATACGTAACAAGGTCATTTCAAGGCCACTACGTGCATCAGGCACGTAAGGCATATCACGTCGTGCAATCACTGCAATTTGATAAAACAGTTGCACATCTTCAACGCCAATACGATCGGCAAATACACTTAGTTCTGCACGTGTTGCTAATCGGTCATCGTTTAATTGTGGGTGTGCTTGCAGCATGGCAATTAAGTGCAAGCTGCTAATTAACTCAGCTAATACGGCATTGGCATCGGAACCTTGCTCCATCAAGGTGCCAACAATTTCTAGTAAACGTGCGGCATTGGCATCAGCCAAGGCTGCAAGCAGCAATACCACATAGTCATGGCTAATTGAACCCAACATACTACGCACATCCTCAGCGAGGATCTTGCCATTTGAAAAGGCAATGGCCTGATCGAGCAGACTCAAACTATCGCGCACACTGCCTTCGGCCGCAGCAGCAATTTGCGTTAAGGCAGTCGCTTCAAATTCAATGCCTTCGCTTTTGAGTATTTTCTCTAAGTGACTGCTAATCGCCTCTAAGGACAAGCGCTTGAGATTAAACTGTAAACAGCGTGATAAAACGGTAACCGGCAATTTTTGTGGATCAGTCGTCGCCAGTAAAAATTTTACATGCGGTGGCGGTTCTT
>CAYURS010000097.1:0-4308 GCA_964447165.1 uncultured Thiotrichales bacterium | reverse complement strand
CCATTGCTGGCACTTGAACAAAGTTAAAGTAATACAACAAACCAATCCAAACAACACCAGATAACACATGCAGAAAAGCTGTTGCACCATAGCCTGTCATGTTTGCGCCACCATCAACACTGAAAAATATCGCCAGCGCAATAACAAAGCCAATCAATATTTTTCCTTTTACTGAATTAATAAAGTTCATGTTCCTTTCCTCAGTTTAGAGCCAGCCATTATAGTGGCTGCAATATTAAAGTTATTGAAATTATTTTTATATTAATTAGGCTCATGTTGTTTCCTGAGCTTTTATCGTCTTTTATGCTGTGATTGCTTTATTGTGTCCTGCCTATGCAGGCGCAAATTTATGCTATTTTATACTATATACAAAGGTTGGTAGTACAAAAATTGCCTCTTTTACGCCCATTCAAGCTAGCAATCTCACAGAACGAGCAAACGCTAACGCATCCGCCCTATAAAACTGTTTGGTAAAAACTACAAGAAACCGTCATATTAGTATTTGCCACCGATCCCTTTAAGGCTTCGGCGCCACCAGATCAATAACCCTATTAATAATAATAGCGCTGGAATAACGATAAGAAAACCTATTGCTATCAGTTGCGACTGCACCAAAGAGAGGGTTAACTCTCTATCACCACGCTCAATCAATGGAATGGCAATTAAATTATCATTAATACTTAACCAATTCACCAAGCGCATGGCAAGACCAAGATTGCCTGCGTTGCCTATATATTGGTTAGCGATAAAATCACCATCACCCATCACAACAATGCGTTGCGTTTTTTTATAGTCGGCACTCAAGGTGAATTGACGCTGTAAAGCAATGGCTATAGAGACCGGGCCCACCAAATCATTATCATCTAATCTAACATTACCGGTGATATCACCACGTTCAAGCCAACTTTGATCGCCACTGCTTAACACAATATCCCTTTGCCAATCTTTGGCACCAGTCTGCAGCATCACTGCAGTCACTTGCGGAAATAAGGTCGTTGCATCAAATTGTTGCCACAAGGCATGGTCTGGATAACGTGCAACAATGGCGAAGGTGGGATTATCAATCCCCACCAAACGTGCCAAGGGGTCAACAACGGTCGCACCATCTATGCTCACTGTAAGATGCTCTGCCAACCTAGTCAGGCCATAATCACTGCCCGGTTCCGCTAACCACAACAAGTTACCGCCCGCCTCGACATGGCTGATAACGTGATCGACCTCACCTGGCAACCAATCTAATTGCGACCCGGCAATAATCAGCATTGCCGCGTTATTGGGCACTCCCCCACTTTCCGAGAGATTAACATTGGCAATATTAAAGCCTTGCTGTTTTAACTCATTGGCCCAATGGCCTAAATCGTGATTGGCCTCACCATCAGATTTGCGTTCACCATGACCAACAGCAAAAGCGAGCCAACGATCGCCTTGACGTAATAGTCGCTGCAAAGCATTGCTAAATACTGTCTCACGTAAACTTTTTACATGCTCGCTGGCATTACCCAGCATTAGTACCATTTCGCCATTTACTGTGATACTAAGATCTCGCACTTGTTGTGGCTCTGCGTCGGGATCAATAAAAGACAACTCAATATCCGGCTTAAAGCGGCGATAACGCGCAATCAAGTGAATAATGGCTTTGCGCACAGCTGTATTATCTTCATCGACATAGGCTGTCACACGCAGTGGATCTTTGATTTGCGCCAACACGCCAATACTGTTTGCGGAAAGGCTGTTGCCTTGCGTTTGCGTCTGATCAAACTGTTGATCCCATTTCAACACCAACCAATAAAGCATACAGGCAAGAAAAATTATTGTAATAAAAACCAATGTGGCGCTGACACGGTGCAATATCGACTGCCTGGTGTAGTGTTTCATATTGAATGCAGGTATAGACGCAACCAGAAAGACAGCTGCAAGGCGCGTCCTCGCAGGGATAGTGGTGCTATCTCAAGAGGATGCAACACCGCAGATGCATTTCTGGTTGCGCCCGAAGGGAAGCCAGTCAATACACGATTACCGCGTTGCAGCCCTTGACAAGGGAGCCACCCTTGACTGCGGGTTGCGCCTTGTACTCGTGTATTGACTGGCTTTCTATACCTGCATTCAATATGAAACACTACACTAACCATACACTCGCTCACGATGCAGTTGCCGTACAGTGAGCAAGAGAAACACGGTCGCCACCAGCAAAAAATACGCGACGCTTTCCAATGCCAGTAAACCACGGAGTAAGGTTTGATAATGGTGACTCATAGAAAGATGGCTGAGCATGCTGTCACCACCATTCAGTTTGACGCCGCTATCGACTATCCATAACAGCAACACCAAAGCAAACGTTGCCATTGCCGCGATCGCCGATTGCGAGGTCAACGACGACATGTAAAGGCCGATAGCAACCAGCGCCATTGTGAACAAGCCTATTGCCAACAATGCCGTAGCGATATGCCCTAGATCCAGCGCTGTACCAAAGTTCAACGATATCGCCATCAAGGCGATGATAAACCAGCTGACACTAAAAAAAGCCATAACAGCAAGGTATTTACCCAGCACAATGGCTGACATCGATACTGGTGAACTCAATAACAACACCCGCGTACGCAAACGTTTTTCATCACTTAATAAACGCATGGTGATTAGCGGTATTACTACCATCAACAACATCGGCACACTACCCAACATGCGGATAACAACCAGTAAGGTTGCGCCCGGCGCTTGGGCATTGAGCGCTAACTCGTCCTGCCCGGCAATAAAACTATCGATGTTTAGTAAGAAAATATATGCTAATAACAATTGCACCAGTGCCAACATCACCCACGCCAGCGGTGATAAAAACAGGCTGCGTAATTCATGACGTGCAATAGTGACAATCACAACGACGTACTCCCCCTCAAGGGGGGACAAAACCGAGCCTCGGGGTGCTGCGCACTCTGCGGCGACGACGCATTATCGTTCGTCGTAATATCAATAAACATCTGCTCAAGATCTGTTTGTTGCGGGGTTAATTGGTAAAGACCTAGCTGATTTTCTACTGCGTATTGTGCGACACGCTCGGCCGGGTTATTTTTTTCATCAATCTCTAGCTGAAAATGCCCAGCACCCACAGACTGCACGGCGACGACACCCTCGATAGCCAGCAGTGCATCAAGATTTGGCTCGTTACGCACTGCAAGCAACAAGGTGGCACTGGCCATATGCGCAGACAAGGCCGCAATATCATCGGCGAACACAATACGGCCATGATTCAGGATCTGTACGCGATCACATATCGCCTGCACTTCGGGTAAAATATGGGTCGATAAAATGATGCCATGATCCTCAGCAAGCTGACGAATCAAACTGCGTATCTCTCGAATCTGCACCGGATCAAGGCCGACCGTGGGTTCATCAAGCACGATCACATCGGGTAAATGGACTATCGCCTGGGCAATACCCACACGTTGCTGGTAACCCTTCGATAGCTGACCAATAATGCGTCGGCCGACTTTGCCAAGCCCACAACGCTGTTTAATATCACCGATACGTTGGCAACGCTGGGCAGCGGGTACACGCCGTAGTCGTGCGCAATAATCAAGATATTCATCAACGCTTAAATCACGGTACAAAGGCGGCTGTTCCGGCAAATAACCGAGCCGACTCTTCGCCTTAATCGGCTCTTTGATGATATCGTGACCAGCAATTGTGATCATGCCCTGTGTCGGCGCCAACACGCCACACAACATATTCATGGTGGTTGATTTACCGGCACCATTAGCGCCAAGAAAACCCAGAACCTCGCCTCTATTGAGATAAAAACTCACCTCATGAACAGCGGTGAGGTCGCCATAGCGCCTGCCGACCTTGTCAACACTAACCAATATTTGCTTATCCAATATCAGTGCCGCGCATGACAGTGAATACAATTACCGTTATCATTCTTTTTTGGATAGAGATCATTAGCGTAGAAACTACCATTGCCTGAGCAAAACATCCACATCATTGGCATCGATAGCGGCGGTACGTTTACCGATTTTATTGCTTACAATGGTCGCACACTGACCACCTGCAAAGTATTATCGACGCCGCAAGCACCTGAGCGCGCCATTCTACAAGGGTTGAAGCAACTGGGTGTCCCTCTCAATAAGTGCACAATTATTCATGGCTCAACCGTAGCAACCAATGCCGTACTCGAAGGCAAAGGTGCACGTACCGCTTTTGTGACAAATCGTGGCTTTGCCGACATGCTAACCATCGGCCGCCAAACACGTAGCGAGCTTTATGCGCTTGAGCCTAAACCGCCCGCCGTACCCGTTGCCGCCGAACTCTGTTTTG